>CBFGXY010000032.1:0-10993 GCA_965652945.1 uncultured bacterium | reverse complement strand
ATCCACAATCCACATGTCAATCGGGATCTGCAGGAGCGTGGAATCCGGTTTTTGAGGACGACCACTGGAGAGGAGCTCATCCCTCTGGAGGAGCTCGAGCCCGATGACGTAGTCATCATCCCGGCGTTCGGCACGTCGGTCGAGGTCGAGCAGCGGCTGAAAGACCTGGGAGTGGATACGGCCACCTACGACACCACGTGTCCCTTCGTTGAGAAGGTCTGGAGAAAGAGTGATCAGATCGGTAAGCAAAATCACTCGATCATCATGCACGGCAAGCGATATCATGAGGAGACCCGTGCAACGTTCTCCCATGCGAAGCAATCGGCGCCGGTGGTGGTGATTCGAGATCTGGAAGAAGCCGAAGAGCTGGCGAAGGTAATCAGGGGAGAAGAGTCTCGAGAGTTTTTCTACGAGCGTTTTGATGATCGCTATTCTGATGGATTCGATCCTGATCGTGACCTGAGGCGGATTGGCGTTGTAAATCAGACTACAATGCTCGCCACCGAGACGCAGGCTATTGCAGATCTGCTTCGTGAAGCCATGATCGCGCGTTACGGAGAGGATGAAATCCATGAGCACTTCGCCGATACGTCGGATACGCTCTGCTACGCGACGAACGAAAACCAGAACGCGACCCTCGCCTTGATGGACGACGGCGGACACGTGGGGATCGTCGTGGGTGGGTATAATTCATCCAATACCAGCCATCTCGTCGAATTGTGCAGCCAGCGGATGCCGACGTATTTCATCAATGATGCGGGGGAGATGGTTTCACCCTCGCTTATTCGGCACTTTGATATCGATCTCTGGGAAGAGGTCGAAACCGAAGACTGGTTGCCGGCGGATCGTCCTCTCGACATCGTACTTACGGCGGGAGCCTCCTGTCCGGATGCACTGCTGGATGAGGTCATTGTGAAGCTGACGGACTGGTTTCCGGATGCGCGCGCCATCGAAGAGGTGGTTGAAGACCTCGACTAACGAGCGCTGATCGAGCGGATGGCTACGGAGGGTGAAGTCTGACGAATGCACCAACCTATTTCGGACCCTTGAGCACTCATCGCAATTTCGCGATCACAGGTGTTGCAGGTTATATCGCACCCCGGCACTTGCAGGCGATTCGGGATACGGGAAACAGGCTGGTTGCGGCCCTCGATCCGCATGACTCCGTCGGAGTGCTTGATGAGTATTTCCCTGACGCGGCTTTCTTCACCGAGTTTGAGCGATTTGACCGGCATCTCGAAAAACTGCGCCGGCAGCCTGGGGACCAACGCGCTCATTATCTCAGCATCTGCTCTCCGAACCACCTCCATGACGCTCACATCCGCGCAGCATTGCGCGTAGGTGCGCACGCTATCTGCGAGAAGCCCCTCGTACTGAATCCCTGGAACCTCGATGTGCTGGCCGAACTGGCAAGCGAATATGAGCGCAAGGTGTATTCGATGCTTCAGCTTCGCGTCCACCCCAGTCTACTGCAGCTTCGAGATTCCATTGCACGAGATTCGAATCGCCGCCACGATGTAAGGCTGCGCTACATTACGTCGCGTGGGACGTGGTACCGCTACTCCTGGAAGGGTGATGTGGTGAAGTCGGGAGGCGTAGCAACGAACATCGGCATTCACTTTTTTGATCTGCTCCTGTGGCTCTTCGGAGGGGCGAGCCGGGCCGAGGTTGACATCAATGAGTCCGACCGTATAGCGGGGCGGCTCGAGCTCGATCGCGCGGATGTATCCTGGTTCCTGTCGATCGACGCGAAGGATCTTCCGGATACTGTCAGCAAGAACGTCAGGACATATCGATCGATCACTGTCGACGGCGAGGAAGTGGAGTTCAGTACGGGCTTTCGTGATCTCCATACCACCGTCTATCAGGACATTCTGGATGGAAAAGGCTTTGGTATCGAGGAAGCCCGTCCGTCGATCGAACTGGTGCATGCCCTGCGTTCGACGCCGGCAGGCGGAGTCGTTAGGCTGGGGGAGTGATCCTATTACTACGTGAAGCGATCGTATGACTACATGCAGTGATCCTATGACTCCGCGAAGTGATCGGATGACTACGTGAAGCGATCGTATGACTACGCGAAGTGATCCTATGACTCCGTGAAGTGATCCTATGACTCCGTGAAGTGATCGTATGACTCCGTGAAGTCATCCTATGACTCCGCGAAGTGATCGTATGACTCCGCAAAGTGATCGTATGACTACGCGAAGCGATCGTATGACTACGTGCAGTGATCCTATGACTCTGTGAAGTCATCCTATGGCTCCGCCGTCAAGCAACTCTCGGTGCAAATCTGCAAATTGTGACAGGTATTGATACATCCCTATTCTGAATGCGGCCACTTTCTGCACTCCCGCCTGGGCGATTTATTTTGAGAAGCGTGCCGTTTGTCCTGGTGCTTCTGTATCTCTCGATCGCGCCGGCGAGTGGGCAATCCGCTGCAGAGCTCTATCATGAGCTGCTTCGGTTCCGGGAGATGGGGAGGGTTCTACACATCGCGGCGCATCCCGACGATGAGAACACGCAGCTCATTGCCTACCTCGTGCACGGGCGTGCCTATAAAGCTGCGTACCTCTCAATGACACGAGGGAAAGGCGGTCAGAATCTGATCGGAGAGGAGTTGGGGGCCGGCCTTGGGGCTATCCGAGCGCATGAGTTGTTAGAAGCGAGAGCGATCGATGGGGGCGAACAATATTTCACGCGGGCGCCGGACTTTGGGTATTCGAAAGACTATCGCGAGACGCTAGAAAAGTGGGATCACGAAACCGTGCTGTCGGACGTCGTTCGAGTGATTCGAACCTTCCGGCCGCACGTAATTGTGACGCGATTTCCGCCCGAACCGTTAGAAGGAATGCACGGCCACCATACGGCCTCGGCGGTGCTTGCCGTCGAGGCTTTCGGACTAGCAGGAGATCCATCGGTATTCCCGGATCAACTCGATGACCTCGAGCCATGGCAACCCACACGTGTGGTCTGGAATCAGTTCGGCGACGGCGTTGCCGAGCGTCCCTACATCGAGATCGATATCGGCGGATATGCACCCTTGCGTGGCGAATCATTCGGCGAGATTGCCGCGAAGAGCCGATCGATGCACAAGAGCCAGGGATTTGGTGCTGTGGGAACACGTGGGCGCCAGCTTGCAAGGTTCGTGCATCTGGCGGGTCAGCAGGCCGAAGGCGACCTCTTTGACGATATCGACGCCTCTTGGACAGAGATCGAAGGTGGTAGCATCGTGCTGGCTCGACTCGATTCGATCATCAATGAATTCGACATTGCACGTCCCTCGGAAAGTGTGAGTGGATTGTTGGAACTGCGAAGCTTCCTGAAAAGCCTTCCATCTCATCCCGGGATCAGAAACAAGCAGAGGGATCTCGATCGCATACTGGTCGAGACGCTGGGGCTCTACGTCGAGACCCGAATACCAGCACCGGACCACGTCATCGGTGACACGCTGAGGATGACCCACACGGCCGTCGTTCGATCCGGGGTGCCCGTCAGGTGGCAGGCTGTCAACTATCCGGATGGAACTGATGTTGACCCAATCGAGCTTGTAGAGAACGTCCCCGCCACGCGTCGATCATCAAAAATCATTCGGTCCGCGACGGCGCATCATCCAGAATACCGGAGGACTCAGGATTCTGGTGCGGCGATTTCGGAGGACCGTTCACCGGTTTATCCCATCCAACACTTGTTTGAGGTGGGCGGGCAGGTTTTGACCGTAGAGGTCAACCCCGAGCATGTTTACCGCGATCCCGTGCGCGGAGAGATCCGGCATGCACTAACGGTGGTGCCGCCTGCCGTTTTGCGATTCGAAGATGCTGTTTCGCTCATCCCTCCAGGTGACTCGAGTGAGGTGCATGTCGAGGTCCGCGCAAAAAAAGACCGTGTCGCGGGCGTTCTCGAATTGGAGCTTCCAGAGGGATGGTCTACCTCGCCATCGTCGCACGCCTTCTCATTCGACAATGGTGGCGATTCTGAAGACTTCTCCTTCACGATTCGCGCGCCAATGCGAAGCGAGCGGGTCGAAATTGTTGCCGCCGCGCAGATCGATAACGAGACGTATCACAGCTCGATTCAGGAAATCGTTTACGATCACATCCCGCGGATTGTCTTGTTTCCGGACGCGCGCCTCGTCGCGATGAGCGCTGAGATAAACATCGCGGGCCGATCGATAGGTTACATTCACGGGGCGGGCGATGCGGTCGGCGAAGGGTTGAGGCGAATGTCATACGAGGTCGCATCGATCGATCCATCATCGATTACGGCGGAATCTCTGAAGGAGTTCGATGCCATCGTTCTGGGCATCCGGGCGCTCAACACACGGGACGATCTGGATCCAAAAATGGATCTGCTGTTCGATTACGTGCGCCGCGGTGGGACGCTCGTCATGCAATACAACGTGTCCCGGGGGCTGGTTACCGATCAGATTGCACCGCATCATCTTACGATCGGGCGCGGTCGCATCACCAATGAAACGGCCCCATTGACTCCGCTTGCCAATGATCATCCCATCCTCAATCACCCCAACGATATAATCAGTTCAGACTTTGAGGGTTGGGTTCAGGAGCGCGGGTTGTACTTTGCGGAATCATGGGACGATTCCTTTACGCCGATATTGTCGGGTAACGATCCGGGCGAGGATCCACTCGAGGGTGCCCTGGTCGTTGCCGAGTATGGAGCGGGTTTTTTCGTTTATACGGGGCTGTCCTTTTTTCGCCAGATCCCGGCGGGCGTTCCGGGAGCGTACCGCCTGTTAGCGAACATCGTTTCTCTTGGACAATGACCGACTGGCGAACCATCTCCGAAGACGAGTCGCCTGACGAGCAGCCGCCCGGCTTTCGTTCGTGGAACGGCGTCTATGCCGCGGTATTCGGCATTTTCGTCTTTGTGGTCTTCCTCCTCGCTCTCTTTACCGCCACGTTTGCATGAGCACACTCGACTTCATTGTGCTCATTGGGACGATCGTCGGAATTGCCGTCTACGGCGTCTGGCAAACACGCAGAACCCGCGACATCGACACCTATCTCAAAGGCGACCGCAAGGCGGGTTGGGGTACGATAGGACTCTCGGTGATGGCCACGCAAGCCAGCGCCATTACGTTTCTCTCGATGCCGGGACAGGCTTACGAGAATGGGATCGCATTCGTACAGAATTACTTCGGGCTTCCACTGGCGCTGATTATCATAGCCGCTGTGTTCGTCCCATTGTATCGTAAGCTCAATGTGTATACGGCTTACGAGTTTCTGGGACATCGCTTCGATGGAAAAACCCGGCTACTCGGTGCGTGCCTTTTTCTTTTGCAGCGCGGTCTTGCAGCCGGAATTACGATCTACGCTCCGGCCATTATCGTATCGACGGTTCTGGGATGGTCACTCGACCTGACAATCCTCTTGATGGGCATCGTCGTGATCGTCTATACCGTCACGGGCGGTGCGAAAGCCGTGAGCATCACCCAGAAATGGCAGATGGCTGTGATCATGCTGGGGATGGTGGCGGCGTTCTTGATACTGCTGATGCGCATGCCCTCGGGGCTTGCCTTCACCGACATGCTGCATGTGGCGGGCAGCTTCGGCAAGCTCGAGGCGGTTGACTTCTCGCTCGACTTCGACAAGCGGTACACGGTCTGGTCAGGCATCTTCGGCGGATTGTTTCTCTCGCTCTCCTATTTCGGAACGGACCAGAGTCAGGTGCAGCGGTATCTGACGGGCGATTCCATCCGCAACAGCCGCCTGGGGCTGATGTTCAATGCGGTTCTGAAAATCCCGATGCAGTTCGGGATTTTGCTGCTGGGTGCACTCGTATTCGTCTTTTACCAGTTCGAGGAGCCTCCGCTTTATTTCAATCAGACGGCATACCAGGCGCAGGTTCAAGGCGAAGCGGGGGAGTCGCTCCGAGAGTTGGAAGCGCTGCAACTGGAGGTGCATGCCGAGAAGTCGGCCCATATTCTCGACTGGGTCGAGGCACGGCGCGGTGATGATCGAGCCGCCGAAACAGCAGTTCGTGCCGAGATGATGGATGCGCACGAGCGAAGCGAGTCGATTCGAAACCAGGCGCGCGAAGTCCTGACACGTTCAGATCCTTCGATATCGCCGACCGACTCCGACTATGTTTTCATCACGTTCGTTCTGAATTACCTGCCGCAAGGTGTAATCGGGCTGCTGCTGGCGGTCATCTTCGCGGCAGCGTTATCATCGACGGCTGCCGAGCTCAGCGCACTGGGGTCGACAACCTTCGTGGACCTCTACAGCCACCTTCGCAGAAGAGATTACACGGAGCGTCACCGGGTGAGTATGTCGCGCTGGTTCACGGCGCTCTGGGGCGGTATTGCCGTCAGTTTTGCGCTTTTTGCCAACCTTGTCGAGAACCTGATCGAGGCGATCAACATCCTCGGCTCGGTCTTTTACGGTGTTGTACTGGGAATCTTTCTGGTTGCGTTCTTTCTAAAGCGCATCGGAGGAACGGCGGTGTTTGTGGGCGCTCTCATTGCGCAAGCCATCGTACTTATCTTCTACGTCAGCTCAACGATCGGCTACCTGTGGTTTAATTTCATTGGATGCGTGAGCTGCATTGTTCTGGCTCTTGTGTTGCAGGCGGTGCTTCCCGATCGCACGATTGAATAAGCTAAGGGATGGCTCCGGCGGTCCGATTTGATTTATCTGATATTCAAGTCGGTTAATTCCTCTCATCACCGTGCAACCTTCGGGCGTTGAAATCGTCGTGAGCGTCCATTAATGGAGTCTGGATGACCACGATGAGCAGTAGTATCGAATCTGCAATTGAAGCAGAGGGCCTCGTCAAACATTACGGGAATGTGCGGGCGGTCGACGGAGTTAGCTTGCACGTCGAACGCGGCACGATCTACGGCTTGCTCGGTCCCAACGGCGCGGGTAAAACCACGATTGTTAGGCTTCTTTCGACGCTTATCCGGCCCGATGCCGGAGTCGCCCACGTTCTCGGGTACGACGTAGTTCGCGAGCAGGCGCAGGTCCGGAGTCGCATCAGTCTCACGGGTCAGTTTGCGTCCGTCGATAAGGATCTGACCGGGCACGAGAACCTCGTGTTGCTGGCGCGTCTTTTCGGCTTCTCCTGGAGAGACGCGCGGCGTCGGTCGCGTCAGATGTTGCGTGCATTTGACCTTGTCGATGCGGGCAATAGGAGGGTGGAGGGTTATTCGGGAGGGATGCGCCGGCGCCTCGACATTGCAGCGAGTCTGCTGCGGAGTCCGGAGCTCCTCTTTCTGGATGAACCCACGACAGGCCTCGACCCGAGAAGCCGGGGACAGGTCTGGGATATTATCCGGAACCTCGTCTCGCAGGGCACAACGGTCGTACTGACGACACAGTATCTGGAAGAAGCCGACCATCTGGCCGATCGGATCGCGGTCATCGACCATGGCCGAATCGTCGCAGAAGGGACAACGGCCGACCTCAAGGCCTCGGTTGGAATCGGTTTCCTGCATGTACGTCTGGCGAGGGCATCGGATCACGAGCATGCTCGTCATCTGCTTCGCGAAGATCTCGGCGCGGTCGTTCGTGCTGACGGCGATCCTAAAGTGTTGACGGCGACCGTTTCCGATACGAGCCGAACGGCCCAGGCGCTTGTTTCACTCAACGAAGCAGGGATCGAGGTCTCCGAGTACTCGTTCGGTCGTCCAAGCCTCGACGAGGTGTTTTTTATGCTCACAGATCGCCGTACTGAGGAGGCGCCATGAGCCACCCCACGAACGAATCCTTGCAGAAGAGTCCGCCCAATATGCTCGTGATGCACGAGTCGGCGCTTCGTCCAACGCCGTCGGGTGCGGTGGCAGACACCCTTACATTCGCGTGGCGTGCGATCCTCAAAATCAAACACATGCCCGAGCAGCTCTTCGATGTGGTCGTGACGCCGATCATGTTCACCGTGCTCTTTACGTACCTCTTCGGCGGCGCAATTGCCGGCTCGACGGCGGAGTACCTGCAGTTCCTGATGCCGGGCATTCTCGTGCAGACCGTTGTTTTTACCTCAATCTATACCGGTTTCACGCTTAATACGGATATATCCCGAGGTGTTTATGACCGCTTCCGGTCGATGCCGATCTGGAAACCGGCACCGCTGGTGGGAGCGATGCTCGGTGACATGGCGCGCTACTCGGCGGCCGCACTGGTCGTGGTCGTGGTCGGACTGTTGATGGGATTCCAGGCGGGAGGCGGATGGATGGGCCTGATCGCCGCGATCCTTCTGCTGGATGTGATCGCATTTGGGATAAGCTGGATCTTTACGACGGTCGGACTCGGCGTACGCATGCCGTCCACCGTGATGACGGTCAGCTGGATATTGCTGATGCCGCTAACTTTTGCCTCGAATGCGTTCGTCGATCCGGCAACGATGCCGGACTGGCTGGAAGGCTTCGTTGCGGTCAATCCCGTCACCCACGCCGTGACTGCCATTCGAGGTCTGATGCATGGATCCTGGACGATGGGAGACATCGGTCTGGCCCTGCTTTCGCCATCTGTAATCATGGCGCTGTTTGCTCCGGTTGCAATGTATCTCTACTCGCGGAAGTAGTGCCTCGTGTCGTCCGATCGAGCTGACCTGACTTCCCGAAAGCCGCGGCGAATGGAAAGATCGGCGCCAGTTCCTATAATTCAACCGATTGACCTCAATTGATTAAGTCGGCTGCCTGGCGGTGGTCCGTCTAGGTCCGTTTCACGGCTTCCTTCATGTCAACGAGTATTAAATCACCATTTTCAACGCACAGCCTCTGCCTTCTCGTGGCAATGTTCGTCTGGGGATGCTCGAACGAACCCCAGCCACAGCGGCTTTTCCCCGTGGTTGATGCGAATGGTAAATGGGGTTATGGATCGCCAAGGGGAGATCTGGTCATCGACTTCACGTACGATGCCGCGAAGGACTTCGCGTATGGGCGTGCACCGGTTCTCGTGGGCAGGGTCTGGGGATACATCGATTCAACGGGGGCACTTGTGATCGAGCCGCAGTTCGAATGGGTGAGCGCCTACACGGAAGAAGGGGCCGTTGTCGAGCGCAGCGGCATCCTCGAGGTGATTGATTCGTCTGGCATCCGGATCGGACACCCGCCGAGTTCGACCGGCGGCCCATTCGCCGGAGGAGTCCCGCCGTTTACCAGTATCGATGCGGACAATGAATTGACGGGCGTTGCATCCTTTCATCTGGAGCGGTCTCAACATCGGATCGCCAGGTTCACCGATCGGCTGATCCCGATCAGAAGCGGCTACCTTCACGGCTACACCAATCAGACGGGTGACCTACTCATCGAGCCTCAGTTTCACGCTGCGGGGCGTTTCGAGGGTGGGATGGCTCCGGTGATGGTCAACAACCGGTGGGGCTTCATCGATGAGGAAGGAGATTATCGTATCCTGCCACAGTACGAGCGAGCGAGGCCCTTCGCGGGCCAACTGGCCGCCGTACGCCAGGATGGGCTCTGGACATTTATCGATTCGGATGGCAAAATGCTGATCGAACCGATGTTCGCCGAGGTCGGGCAGTTCTCAGAGGGATACGCAGCGGTGCTAACCGATGATGGCTGGGGATTCATTGATACGACGGGGCGAATCGTGATCAAGTCCCAATTCTCCTTTGCCGATACGTTCTATCATGGCCTCGCAAGGGTCGGTCTCGATTCTGATGCGAAGTCTTTCTCCTATATCGATCACAAAGGGAAACCAGTCTGGGAGCCGATGTCGACCGTGCGTCTGTTTGATGTCGATGGAATCGAATAACCACGGGGTAAGGCATCGAATGACGTGCAGGAATCCCAGAATCTGGCTCGTGCTCCTGACCGTGATCTTTGTGACTGGATGCACCCATGATGAGGAAGAAACAGATTTCCCGGCGCTCTATCCCGTAATGATCGACGGGAGTTGGGGATACATCGATCAGCAGGGAAGACTCGTCATCCCGTCGATATTCACGGATGCAAGATCGTTCAGCGAAGGCCTGGCCATGGTTCGTGTCGGCGGTCGTTGGGGCTACATCAATAGCGAGGGCAGCGTCGTTATTCAGCCTGCGTTCGAAGGCGCGGGCGGATTTTCCGAAGGCCTCGCGGTGGTGTATATGGATGGATCGGCAGGTTACATCGATGATTCCGGTGACGTCGTTATCCCCATCCAATATGAACAGGCGGGTATGCTCCGTGATGGCCGAGCCCGGGTTCGATCTGAAGGCCGATGGCGTTACATCGACGCTTCGGGTGCCGCAGCGATCAATGCCGAGTTCGAAGCAGCTACTGATTTCTCAGAAGGCCTGGCCGCGGTGCGCGTCGATGGGTTATGGGGATACATCGACACTCGCGGACGGATGGTGATCGAACCGAGGTTCCAGGAGGCATCTTCGTTTACGAACGACCGTGCACAGGTGCGAATCGAAAGAGAAACCGCTTACATAGATCGTGCGGGAGAGAAGATCTGGACGGAGGCAGGCGATCGGCGATGACCATGTTCAGAATCCTGATCTTCCTCGGACTCCTGACCGCCTCGACTGGGTGCGCAAGCGACAGGGTATTTCCGGATGCCCCTCGCTACCCTGTATGTATTAATGACTTGTGTGGGTATATCAACCGTGATGGCACGATTGCCATTGACCTGCAATACGATCACGCTGAACCATTTTCCGAGGGACTTGCGGCCGTCAGGACAGAGGGTTATTACGGTTACATCGATGCGTCGGGTGGGGAAAGAATCGCACCTCGGTTCGATTTTGCCGGGCCGTTTCGCAACGGCGTCGCACAGGTGCGTGTAGGAAGTAGGCTGGGTTACATCGACCGACTTGGGAATTTTATCTGGGAGCCATCGCGTTAGAACGCACATCGGTAGGCCCCAAAGTATTAGAAATGAGGTCTCTGATCTACCGTGTGATTCTCTTAATAGGACGAAAATATCACGGCGACTTAATCGGATATTGACAGATACGGAATCCGATCGTAAGATGTTATCCCGCTTGAAAGCGCTTTCATGGTTCTCCTTGCCTTCTCCGGATGATG
>CBFGXY010000031.1:0-11187 GCA_965652945.1 uncultured bacterium | reverse complement strand
GCCCGGATGCGCTCTCGGCCCCAGCCACTATCAGCAACGCAGCGAACGCGGAAGCAATGATATATTTGATTCGAGTCATCATGTGTTAGACTGAGAGTCACCAATTGGGTACTTCATGTGAAGCATTCTGAAATCCCCGATTGGAGGATGACCTCGCCGATGGCAGCAATTCGAGCGGAACCGACGCTTCCTCCCATGCCGTCTCATCGCCGCGATCCTGCATCACATCGATCATCATATGCAGACGCCGTAGATCACGACCGTCGTCCCAAGAAAGCCCGGCATCCGCGGGTTCGCTCGAGACCGACACGATCCTCGGACTACTATCGAGGGGCATCGATGCGAGCTGCGTAGCTGCCGGAGGACGTGTGCTTTCGGTGCGAGGCTCATTTGCCTGGCGCGTCTGCAGGCGTCCAGGCTCACTGACGGATATATCCGCCGGTACTTCCACCTCATTTGCCGGAGCGGATCCTGTTGTTTGCTCACGCGGCATCTCGACGGCAACCAGCAGGTCGAGCGGTACGGTGAGTTCGTCCGCTGGGATGTTGAAAACGAAAAGGCTTGCAATTAGAAGCAGCAGAAGTGTCGTGCCCGCTCCGACGAACAGCGGTCCGCTGCGGCGCTTACCACGCGTCACGGGTCCACGGTCTCGACGGATTTGCGGCTCGCGCTCGAACCGCTCGAGCTCCAAAACTTTACGTACGACATTCTCCGGCGCCGGTACACGCGAACGATTATCCAGCATGCGTTTCATGCTGTCGAGCGTCTCGAACTCCTCCAGCAGCCCGGGCTCCTCTGCGGACGCTTCGGGCTCGATTCTCGGCTCACCGTAGAGGCGCAGTATCTGATTCAATTCTTTATGCATATCGCGTCTCATCTACGCGTTGTTCAAGTCGGCATACTCCTGATGTGCAGGCGTATCCATCATTTTCTTCAGATTGAGAAGAGCATATCGCATCCGGCCCAGCGCCGTATTGATTGACACACCCGTCATCTCGGCGATCTCTCTGAAGGTCAGGTCCGTTTCATGTCTCAACAACAGTACTTCCTTCTGCTCCGGCGGCAGTCGATCGATGCATTCCTCCAACCAGGACTGTCGATCGGCGTGGTAAAGACGTAAATCGGCCGGTCGTCCCTCGTCCTCCAATCGATCCCAGTAAGACGTGCCTTCCTCCTCATCTTTATCCACATCCTGCCATTTTTTGCGACGTCGCATATGGTCCAGCGCCGCGTTTCGCGCGATGCGCATGACCCATCCGAGCCATCTGCCCTGGCGATCGTACGATCCACGCTGCTTACGCATCGCAGCGATCACCCTCAAGAACGTCTCTTGAAAAAGATCATTTGCGGTAGCTCGATCACGCACCATGCCCAGAAGGAATCCGTAGATTCGGTCCTTATGGCGACGCACAAGCAGTTCAAAGGCCTGCTGGTCGTCGTTTTCGAGATACGAGCTTACCAGTTCTTCGTCTGTCGGATGCATGCTATTCCGATGGCTCCGGAGCCTTAACAGGACGCTGCGTAATCGATCACTTCTACTTTGCGCGTCGATTCGCCCCCTGAGACGTATCTGGCGCACCTTGATCTGACCGATCCTCAACGACCTGTGCGAAGGTCAATTGTTCAACCGACTGCTAACAGGCGGTGCGAACAGGGATTTTAACGCACTCTGCCTAGTCATTATTGTATGGCGTCGTAACCCGAGAGGGGGATTAAGGTTCGACGTGAAAGAGGATCAGATCCGGTTGCGAGCCGGGATCCGGTCGGTCATACCAGCAGGTCGAGCGCTTTCTGGAGACGATCGACGCCATCGACCTGGAGGCCCGAAGGGATTTTCAGCCCAGAAAGACTGCCCGCGGGGACGACCGCTTGCTCAAATCCAAGCCGTGCTGCTTCCCGCAGCCGTGATTCGAGGTTGCTTACGGCCCGAATCTCACCACCCAGCCCAACCTCTCCTATCACGACCACGGAGGTGCCGCCCGGCACGTCGCGCAGCGATGAGGCCGCTGCGACGACGACCCCAAGATCCACGGCCGGCTCGTTAATGCGGACGCCTCCCGCCACATTTAGAAACACATCATGAGTCGACATGCGGTAGCCTTCGCGCTTTTCGAGAACGGCAAGCAGCATCTGCAAACGTCGCGAGTCAAATCCTGTGGCGGTGCGCTGAGGCGTTCCATAGGATGCCGGAGTAACCAGCGCCTGCACCTCGACCAGTAGCGGACGCGTTCCCTCCATCGAGCACACGACGGTCGACCCGCTGATGCCGAAGGCGCGCTCGGCGAGGAAGATCTCGCTCGGGTTTCCCACCTCGTGCAGTCCGCTCTCGCGCATCTCGAAGACCCCGATCTCGTTCGTGGCCCCGAAGCGGTTTTTAATGCCTCGCAGAATCCGAAAGGCATGATGACGATCGCCTTCAAAGTGGAGAACCGTATCCACCATGTGTTCCAGCACCCGGGGTCCCGCGATCGCGCCATCCTTGGTTACGTGGCCGATCAGGAATGTGGCGCAGTTGACCAGCTTCGTGAGCTGTTGAACAGCCGCTGTGCTTTCACGAACCTGCGTCACCGATCCGGGTGCGCTGGGGATCTCCGGTCGAAAAAGCGTCTGTACGGAATCGATCACCAGAATATCCGGCTCAATGTTTCGCACGGAGCGCATGATCTCATCCACATTCGTCTCAGCCAGAAGCATCATTTGCTCACCCGAAACGCCCAGACGTTGCGCGCGCAGTTTGACCTGACGAACCGACTCCTCGCCCGTCACATAAAGCACCGTCTTTTCGGGCAGATACTTACCCAGTTCGGTCATCAACGTACTTTTGCCGATTCCCGGATCACCCGCAAGGAGGTTTAAAGAACCCTGCATGATACCTCCGCCCATCACTCGGTCGAATTCCCCGAGTCCCGTACGAATCCGATCCTCATCGACAAGCGAGACCTCACTCAGCGGAATCGGATTCGAAGCGCCCCCATCGCCCGATGGTATCCGTGCCACGCGAGCCTTTACATCCACAGGCACAACTTCCTCAGCGAACGAATTCCACGACTCGCACGCCGGACATTTTCCCATCCATCGCGGCGATTCGTGTCCACATACCTGACAAATGAAGCGACTTCTAACTCTCGCCATGCGTCCCGGCCCTTGCAGACCTACCGGATTAATGAAAGTTCAACTCTAGGGTATCGTACATTATCGAGCCCCGTATCCGCATCCCAAAATCAATCACGCATCATCGATGTCCGCTTTGCAGGCGAAGCTCGCTCGTCCCGCCGTAGCTCTGGGAAGGTACTCGATCCTGCTGGCCCGGGCCACCGCCTCGGTTCGCGAGGTGCGTGTTTACCGAAAAAATCTGCTCGACGAGATGATGCGAATCGGCGTCGAGTCACTGCCGATCGTCATGCTCGCTGCGGCCTTCTCGGGCGCCGTGACTACGCTTCAGACCTCATATCAACTTGTAAACGCGTTCATTCCAAACAGTGTCATTGGTGCCATTGTTGCACCGTCAATGATTCTGGAGCTCGGTGCGGTAGTCACAGCGTTCATTCTTGCCGGACGCGTGGGTGCGCGCATCGCCGCCGAGCTTGGCACGATGCGCGTCACTGAGCAGATCGATGCACTGGAGGCCATGGGCCTGAACTCGGTCGGTTACCTGGTGGTGCCGCGTGTACTGGCGGGCATCATCATGTTTCCCGCCCTCTATGTCTTTGCCTGCGCCGTCGGAATCGGCGGTGGTATGCTGCTGGCACACTGGGGCGAGATAATCCCCGCCGCCGAATTTGTGCGCGGCGCACGTCAGTTTTTTCAGCCGTTCGACGCATGGTTCGGGGTCATCAAGTCCGTAACTTTCGGCTTTCTCATCACGTCGATTGCCTGCTATAAGGGTTATTTTACCCGAGGCGGCGCCGAAGGCGTCGGAATAAGCACTACGCAGGCGGCCGTCACCAGCTGCGTGTATATCCTGATTGCCGACCTCGTGCTCGCGGCCGTGCTGCTGTCATGATCCGTATCGACAACATATCGAGGTCATTCAATGGCGAACTTGTTCTTCGGAACGTATCGCTGGACATCGCGGACGGTGAAACCATCGCGATCATCGGCCGCTCCGGGGCCGGAAAGAGCGTCCTTATGAAACACATCATCGGGCTGCTAAAACCAGACTCGGGACGCGTGCTCGTCGATGGAGTCGACATCAACGCAATCTCGTATACCGAACTCCGCAGAACCCGCACTCAGTTCGGCGTGCTGTTTCAAGGCGGCGCCCTCTTCGATTCCATGACCGCCTTCGACAACGTTGCCTTTCCTCTGCGCACCTTCACCCGGCAAAGCCATCAGGAAATTCGACGCCGGGTCGATGAATGTCTGGCGATGGTGCAGTTGGAGGATATCGGCACAAAAAGACCGTCGGAACTCTCAGGTGGAATGCAGAAACGGGTGGCACTGGCACGAGCCATCGCACTGCGACCCAGATATATCATTTATGATGAACCCACCAGCGGCCTCGACCCCGAAACATCTAACACGATTGACAGCCTGATTACCTCGCTCGCTCACGCGCTTAACATCACCAGCATCGTAATTACACACGACATGCATTCCGTACTTGCCATCGCAGATCGCGCGGCATTCATCTACCGAGGCGAACTTCGGTGGACCGGTACGCTGGAGGAGCTCCATGCTACGAATGATGAGACCCTTCTACGGTTTGTACGGGCGAATGAATATCAAATCGGCACCGGCGTCAGTGCCGAATAATCCATTATGAAGTATTCGCGCGAGTTTCTGGTCGGCATCACTGTCATTGTTGCCGTAATCCTGTTCGCAGCAGGCATCAGATATTTTCAAGACCTGCCTTTTTTCGGCGGTGGATATATGCTGGAGACGACGTTCGAGAATTCGAGCGGACTGGTTGCCGGCAGCCCGGTACGAATCAACGGCGTGTCTGCAGGCACGGTCCGCAGTGTGGATCTGCGTACGAACCGGGACGATGTATTAGTTCGCTTTGAAATGCACGGCGATGTGCTGGTGCCCGAAGGCTCATGGGTACGAGTGTCGGGTATGGAACTGCTCGGGAACGTCCACCTAGAGGTCGTCCTTGAAGCGGGAAGTCAGATGATCTCTACAGGTAGTCACGTGCCGAGCCGAGAACAGGCAGGCGTGATGGAGACCATGGATCGCGCTCCAGTACTGGTTGCGCAGACGGATTCGCTCCTTGCGTCTTCGCGATCACTCGTCGAGGATCTAACGCGAATCGTCCACGAACAAGGGAGTCTGCTCGACGAGACCATGAGGTCGGTACGATCTACTTCGGACGGGCTCCAGAGAATGATAACAGTGAACAATGAGGCGCTGTCGAGTCTCATTCACAGCGCGGCAGCGTTCACGGCCGATATTAACCGCTTCACTGATGAAAACACTGACTCTCTAAAGGCCGGCATCGACCGGTTCAATCAGACACTGCTCCTGCTGAACCTCCGTCTGGAGCAACTTGGCAAAACGACCGCCGGAATTGATGAGCTGGTCGAAGGGATCCGCGCGGGTGACGGAACGCTGGGACTGCTTGCCAACGATGCCGCGCTCTATCACCGTCTCGACTCGACGCTGGCGAACCTCAACAACCTGCTGCTTGAACTGGAACGAAATCCCGACCGGTTCTTGAAAGAGCTCCGACTGATCGATCTGTTCTGACTTCCGTTTCCGATGATGCCGACATACGAGGATGCACTGACGCTCTTTCTTGAGTGGACCACGTCTGACAGTCTTCGACGCCATGCCTATGGGGTCGAAGCCGCCATGGCACATTATGCGCGAATGTGGGATGAGCCCGAGGAGCTCTGGCGCATGACAGGGCTCTTGCACGACATGGATTATGAAAAGCATCCCGCTCCTGAAAAACACCCGTTCGTAGGCGTCGAGGTGTTACGCGGGAAAGGCTACCCGGAGGAAATGATCGAGGCGATCCTCGGCCATGCAACGTACTCGGGAACGCCGCGCGTGACGAGGCTGGCCCAGACACTCTTCGCCGTGGATGAGCTGTCGGGCTTTATCACGGCCGTGGCATACGTCCGACCGACGAAGCTCGAAGGGATGACAGCGAAGTCGGTTCGAAAGAAGCTCAAAGACAAGGCCTTTGCTGCAGCAGTCAGCCGCGAGGAAATTGCTGAGGGTGCCGCCGACCTCGGCCTCGTTCTGAATGAACACATCCAGAACGTGATCGCTGGAATGCAGAGCGAGGCGGAACGGCTCGGGTTTGGGTAAGAGGTTTGATCCTTCATGACGCCGTCTACAAACGACCGGGCTCGACCGGCACATACTTTACCCGAAGCAAAGGAAACCACGCGGGCTCGATTCCGTGATCTTCGCGAACTGATCAGCCGGTACGGAAACCGGCATATGCCTCGATCTTCGAGTCCGACGCCCATTCCTGCCGAACCCCCGAAGCTTGTCGGCAATTACGGACGACTGCTTCCCATCTTGCAGGTGATCCCATGGTTCCTGGGCCTCACGTTCGGCGTGTCCTTCATCTGGGATTTCTCCGGTATCACATTCCTACCGGAGTCCGTGGCGCTTCCTCTGGACGGACTCCTTCGAATTATCTCCGTGAGTGGCCTGATTGGATTCTTCACCAACTGGCTGGCCATCACCATGCTCTTTCACCCCCGTGAGAAGCGCCCGATCTTTGGCCAGGGTCTCATCCCCGCCCAGCGAGATCGGGTGATATACCGGCTTGCTCGGGCGATCTCCGAAGAGCTGATCAACGAGCAAATCATCAAGGAGAAAATCGAATCGAGCGGAGTCATCCAGCGATATCGAGAAATGGCGCTCGAACTCACGCGCAGTGTTCTCGATGACCCGGAGTTCAGGGCTGAATTGAAGTCCCTGCTGAGCGACTATCTTCAGGAGGTTCTCAGCGCACCCGATATGCGCGAGAAGATGGTGGCGTTTACCATCGAAAAGTTGGAATCCTACGCAGGTCAGGGCCTTTCCCGAGCCGCGCTGCGGATTTACAGATTCCTGAATGAGGAGGATTTTCAGCGTCGGGTAGATGAGGCCATACGCGAGTTGCCCCAATCGGTAGATCCGCTGCTCGACAATCTGGACGAGATGATCGACCGCGTACCCGAGCAGCTCGAGGCGCGTTCCGACGAAATCGAGATGTGGGCCACACGCGTCGTCCTGGGTTTTGTTGAAAAGCTCGACGTCTATTCGATGATCGTCGAGAATATGCACCGTTACGACGAGCATCAGCTTGAGCGGCTTTTGAAAACGACCTCCAACGAGCAATTGAACTACATCAAGTATCTGGGGGGCATTCTAGGGGCATTGGGCGGATTCATTATCTGGCAGCCCGAGATTGCTCTGGTCGGATTCGTTCTGACACTGGCCACCCTGCTCGCAATTGACGTGACCCTCTTTCGTCGCCGGCGCAAAAGCACCGCCTGAGTCAAGATATCGGGAGTGCAGCCGGTTTAACACCGCGCCGATTTTTGCGATCACGCAGCGACGAAGAGGCTGCGATTTGAATTTCCGGCTCGTCTTCTCGGAAGTTGAGCAGCACCTCGAGGACACCTGCTTCGGTTTCTTCGTTCATAAGAAGTGCTCGAAGGCGGCCGGCATGCGGGAAACCCTTGAAATAGCCGCCGTACATGCGCCGCATCTCGAGAGTACCTTTCCGCTCGCCCAGCCATTCACACTTCAGGCGCAAGTGTTCGGCGACAACCCGTACCCGCTCGTCCCACGGGGCGCGCGGCGGAATCTTGCCCGTTTCCATATAAATGCGAGCATCCCGGAATATCCACGGATTTCCTATCGCTGCACGGCCAATCATCACCCCGTCTACACCCGTCTCCTCGAACATTGCCTTGATTCGCTCCGGCGAGTCTGCATCTCCGTTTCCGATGAGGGGGATGTTTCGCAGACCTTCCTCCCTGATCCGGCGCAACCACGTCCATCGCGCCTCACCGCGGTACATCTGCGACCGTGTGCGCGCATGCACGGCCAGAGCCGCGATTCCAGTGTCCTCCAACATACGCGCAACATCCAGAATACGGATCGATTCATCGTTCCAGCCGAGGCGCGTCTTCACGGTGACGGGACGCGTCGCCTCCTCGATTACGCACTCGGTAATACGCTGCATCTTGGGCAAATCGCGTAGAATTCCCGCACCCCCGTCCTTACAGACTACTTTCCTGACCGGACAACCGAAATTGATGTCGATCACATCGGGACGGACCGCATCGACGATCTTTGTGGCCTGCCGAACCTGATCTACCTCGCCTCCAAAAACCTGTATACCAATCGGTCGTTCTTCCTCATACACATCCAGCTTCTGCACGGAATCGTCCGCATCGTATACGAGGCCACCGGCGGAAATGAACTCCGTGTAGAGCATATCCGCACCGTATCGCTTGCACAGAATACGGAACGGCGGATCGCTCACGTCCTCCATGGGGGCGAGAAACAACGGCCGGTTACCGAGCTCGATTGATCCGATTCGCATGAGAGAAGGCTGGGTAGGTCGGATGGGCGCCTTACAACGGAGGGTCCGAAACTCCAGTTCCTAACCTGATCCGGCCCAATACATCCACCTGCAACAACTTAATTGAGAATTACCGTATAGTAGAAGATCGCGAGAAGCAATGCCATGATTCCACCCGCATACCACAAGACCGGTCCTGCATGATGCCGAATAAACGTCGCAACATCCTCGTTCTCGTCCTCTCCGTCATGATCCCGGCGCTGTTCATAGCCGGATGCGGGCCGAATCTGGTCGACCGAGTATCCAACTTCTGGACACTCGGGTGCTGCGGCGGTGTCATCGTGATCCTCGACATCATTGCACTTCTGGAGATAGCCGGATCCACGCGAAGTGCCTCGAACAAGGTTCTCTGGGCGCTCCTGATCATCTTTTTCCCGCTCGGTGGACTGATCCTCTACTATCTCTTCGGACGGGAATGATCGTGCCCGGATTTTTAACGCAACTTCCTGCCGGCCATTTGATCTGAGATGGATCCGTCCCTTTTCCCCAAGCCGGCTCTCATGCGTCAATCTCGTAGTCTGGTCACTCTGTTCACGGCAGCCGTCCTGCTGCTGGTATCCGGCTGCCGTACCAGCGGCCCGAACGAGCGTCTGCACCCGCAAGCGCCCGAAGCGCCTCTGATCTTGATCTCGCTCGATGGCTTCATGCCCGACTATCTCGAGCGTTTTGATACGCCCCATCTCGATGAGATCGCACGGGAAGGTGTACGCGCCGAGTCGCTGATTCCGGTCTTTCCAACGAAAACATTCCCGAACCACTTCAGCATCGTGACGGGACTCTATCCGTCGAATCATGGGATCATCTCCAATACGATGTATGATCCAGTTATTGATGAGTGGTTCAGCCTGGGACGGCAAGAAGCCGTCTCTGATGCGCACTGGTGGGAAGGTGAGCCGATCTGGGTGACCGCGGAAAAACAGGGTGTAACGGCCGCAACCTTCTTCTGGCCCGGCTCAGAGGCGGCCATTCAAGGCGTGCGACCGAGTTTCTGGAAGCCCTACGATCATGATTTTCCGAACGAGCAGCGAGTCGATACGGTATTGGCATGGCTGGATCTCCCCCAGGATCAGCGCCCGTCTATCGTAACACTCTACTTCGCCGACGTCGACTCCGAAGGCCATCGGTACGGACCTTTCTCTGATGAGACGGCTCGTGCAGTTGCGCATGTCGATTCGATGATCGGCCTACTCGTAGAAGGTCTGGAAGCGCGAGGGATCTATGACGATGTCAATTTGATGATCGTAAGCGATCATGGCATGTCTGAGACCTCGGCCGAGAGAGTCATCATTCTGGATGATTACATTGATCCGGATCATTTGCGAATCATCGATCGGAGTCCGTTGATGATGGCCGAACCAGTAGACATCGACGTTCATGAAGCGATTGCATTACTCGATGCGGCGCCGAATCTTCGTGCCTATCACCGTGACGACGTTCCCGAGAGGTGGCACTTTCGGGACCACTACCGCATTCCCTCGATCATCGCGATTGCGGATGACGGATATACGATTGCCACCCAGGAGTATTACGATCGCGCCCGTGACCGGATCGGCGGCGGAGCACACGGTTATGATATCGACCTTCCATCGATGCATGGGATTTTTCTGGCACATGGACCTGCCTTCCGTAAAGGTGAAACGGTAGGACCTTTTTCGAGTGTTCACCTCTATAATATCATGACATTGCTGCTGGGCCTCGAACCCTCCACGAATGATGGATCAGTCGACAGCCTGTTCCACCTGCTCGACGATCAGTACGCCCCACTCCTCGTAAACTGACGCTCTTCAATGCTCTGGCTCGACCGGCATTTCTTGACATCGTTTGTCATCATGTTGCTGGTTTCGAGCGTGGAGGGAGTGCACGCACAGTCGACCGGGCTCCTTCTTGGGCTACGCTATGAGACCGCGATCGAGCGTCCACTTCCCTATTACGCCGGAGATGCCGACTCTCTGAAGCAAGCGTCCTACTACACGCTGTTCGTTACGCGTTCCGGTTCGACAGTGCAGGTAGCCCACCGGTCGGATGACTTGATTATACCGAGAGGCAGTTCCTTTATCAGGGCCGGTAGCAAACGCAGCGTTTACAATGACTGGGTCGAAGACTTCATCTGGGCGTCTCCGCCGGCTGTCAGGGCCGAAGTGCCCGGCATTCAGACGCTCAATGGTGAGAATTGTGAAGGCCATCGAGAGCAGATAATCTTGTTTGCAAGCGCTCGTTATCTGTCGTTGCAGCAGCGAACCGCAGGATACTGTTACGGCGCACCGCATCCATGGTATTTTAACCATCTCGCCTTTGTACCGACCGATTCAACGGGTCATACGGGAATCGAGGTTGATGAGGTGCTCGGGCTTCGCGCATGGCGAACGTTCGAAGATCAGGCTCGCCTCCTCATCGAGGAAGCCGGGCAGACCGACGCTCGAAGTCATCCGCCGGACCCCGCGAACTGGGGAATCGTTCGGCAAAGCGGCCGCTGGGTCGCAATCGGGCGCGTTGAATTGTCAGACCAGATCTCGGTGGGAGATCATCGCGACCTGGTGTTGTCTACGGAGGTGCCTGCCGAGCTGGTCGGAGAGAACAGACGCCGCCTGCCCCTCGAAGTCGTCCGGCGCGTGGCGCCCGATATGACTGACTACTTTGTGTCGCCCTCC
>CBFGXY010000030.1:0-11199 GCA_965652945.1 uncultured bacterium | reverse complement strand
CCATCATGAAGGCTACCTTCAGCTTCGTCCCCACCCCGTCCATCGAGGACACGAGAACTGGCCGGCGAAATCGATCCGGATCGATCTCGAAAAAGGCACCGAAAGCGCCAATGTCATCCAGAACGCTGGGTGTGAACGTCTTCCGAACGAGTGGTTTGATCCGGCGCACGGTTTCTTCCCCGGCATCGATATCGACACCGGCATCGCGATAGGTAGTTTTCTTGGACATTGAGAATGCTTGATCGATCTCCTTAGAGACGGTTTACTGAATCAACAGACGAAAGTGCGGCGGTAACAGGCCATACTTCACCGAACGACAATGGTATTGAACGGCGCCGGACATGGTGCTTCACAAGGAAGCCTGAACACGCACATCGCAGAATCCGAGGCCGAGGCTACT
The DNA here is from genome assembly GCA_965652945.1 of uncultured bacterium. GTDB lineage: Bacteria > Bacteroidota > Rhodothermia > Rhodothermales > CAZKDQ01 > CAZKDQ01. The sequence goes on along the minus strand of CBFGXY010000030.1, from coordinate 10,799 downwards.
GTTTCCACGGTGGATCCGTTTTCGACAGAAACGCCGCGATGCCGGCCTTGCAATCACTCGTCGAGCGTGCAAAAGCGTTCATCCCGGCAGCATACTCGAGCGCTTCGTCAAATCCCATTCCCGGAATGCGCGCCAGCATCTGCTTCGTCATTCGTAGAGCAGACGCACTGGTGTTTGTTGCAAGGCTATCGGCCAGTTCGTCGACGCGTGAATTGAGCTCCGACTCGGGAACGGTCTCATCGATCAAGTTCAATTCTACCGCCTGTGCCGCAGATATGAGATCGCCGGTCAACATGAGCCGTCTGGATCCGGCCTCTCCGACCTTTCGCAGGACGAACAGCATGACAATGGCTGGTACGAATCCAATACGAACCTCAGTAAATCCCAGTCGTGCCGTTTCGACTGCGATTGAGAAATCGCACACGGCAGCAAGTCCACATCCGCCTGCAATGGCGTGGCCGTTGATCCTGGCTATGACCGGTTTAGGATAGGTATAAATACGCCGAAAAAGCGCAGCGAGACGATGAGAATCCTCTGCGTTATCTGTGGCCGATGCGGACTGCATCTTCGACAAAGACTCAAGATCTGCACCCGCTGAGAAGGCGCTTCCCGCACCCGTCAGGATAACGACTCGGATCCCATCATTGTGCTCAACTTCGTCGAGCGCGCGCTGGAGAGCTTCGACCATCTCCCCGCTCAAGGCATTTCTCTTCTCCGGACGGTTGAGCGTAATGCGTGCAACACGTTGCGTGGATTCGATCTCAACCAGGTTTTTCATGGGCGCGCTGGATCAGGAAGTAAGAGCAGATAAAGTGGCCACAACCGTTTTACCGCGATGAGTGCATCGTCTACAAGTGCCGGACCGGAGCCGAGGACTTCGTCTCGACCGAACCGTCGCATCAGGCGCACAGCCTCCACTGAAGGCGCAAGATCGCTCCATTCCTGAGCCGTGGAGGGCACCTCGGCGCAGCTCACACCTCCCTTCAGTCGAACAACCGTAGACCATTGCGGGCCATCGGCGATAGAGCTCACCAGTTCGACAAAACGACGAGAAGACGAATCCAGAACGTGTCGAAGACGATTCAGGGCCTCCCGACTGATTCTGGAGGCGCTCACTCCCACATAAAATGCATCGGGATGGATGCTATGTATCAGCTGTAAATCACGCAGTCTGGTAAGGCCGCGTCGGTAGAACGACATCCAGTAGTGATGATGGCAGCCTCCCCGCCCGAAATCGTTCTTGAGAAGCCGGCTAAAGACATTGCGTTCCGTTTCGAGATCAAGATGATTGGGCAAGACCGCGCCCATTACAAGTGCATCCCTGTAGTCTTTGAATGGGTTCGTCAGAAATCTGCTTATTCCATCGCGTTCTGTCCGGTACTGTTCGACGTGAGGATGGAGACGAAGTCGAGAAGACGAATCCAGAACGTGTCGAAGACGATTCAGGGCCTCCCGACTGATTCTGGAGGCGCTCACTCCCACATAAAATGCATCGGGATGGATGCTATGTATCAGCTGTAAATCACGCAGTCTGGTAAGGCCGCGTCGGTAGAACGACATCCAGTAGTGATGATGGCAGCCTCCCCGCCCGAAATCGTTCTTGAGAAGCCGGCTAAAGACATTGCGTTCCGTTTCGAGATCAAGATGATTGGGCAAGACCGCGCCCATTACAAGTGCATCCCTGTAGTCTTTGAATGGGTTCGTCAGAAATCTGCTTATTCCATCGCGTTCTGTCCGGTACTGTTCGACGTGAGGATGGAGACGAAGTCGCTCCAGAATCTGAAACGCGCGTTCCTCAAATCCTCTGAAGGGGGAATCAATGACCGGTGCAATGTTGAGCCGAGGCACTCGTTCAACAGGAATCAGCGGCGGACCTTCCGTCATAATCACACGTGCTCGAACGACCTTCGACCCGCCAGGAAGTCTTCGACCATATTTACCATATCTCGGCTTCCGATGAAGAGTGGAGTTCTCTGGTGTAGCGAATCAGGTTGGATGTCCATGACTCGCCTCGTTCCGTCGGATGCGAGTCCACCCGCCTGCTCAACGATAAATCCAAGCGGATTCGCCTCATACATCAGGCGAAGTTTCCCATCGGGATTTTTCTGCGATGCGGGATACATGTAGATCCCTCCTTTGAGGAGGTTGCGATGAAAGTCCGACACGAACGATCCGATATACCGCGCGGTGTACGGGCGGCGCGTCTCCTCATCCGGGACCTGCAGCCATTTGATATAATCCCGAAGGCCTCGGGCCCATGCGTTGTAATTTCCCTCGTTGATGGAATAAATATTCCCGGAGGTCGGAGTTCGGATATTGGGATGGGAAAGCAAAAACTCTCCGAGCGTTGCGTCGAGAGTAAAGCCGTTGACGCCGTCTCCGGTAGTATAAACGAGCATGGTCGACGATCCGTAGACCACATATCCCGCCGCTACCTGTTTACTTCCGGGTAACAAGGCGTGTTCGAGAGTCGCATCGACCTCAGGATCATCATGCCTGTAGATACTGAAGATCGATCCTACCGAGACATTGACGTCGATATTCGATGACCCATCGAGAGGATCCAGAAGAACGATGTAGCTTCCATCCGAATCCCCATTCGTTTTGATAGGAATGGCCTCAGCATGTTCTTCAGATCCTATCAGACAACATTCGCCGCCTCTTTTCAAGGCAGTCAGAAAGACCTGGTGGGCGAGCGCATCCATAACCTGCTGGACCTCCCCTTGCACGTTCGTCTCACCCGAGGCGCCGCTGATGTCGATGAGTCCGGCCTGGCGCATATCCCTGTTGACAATCTTGGCCGCGACACTGATATCCCGGAGTAATCTAGAGAAGGCTCCGGTTGAATGAGGAAACCGTCCCTGCTGCTCGATGATGAATTGCTCGAGCGTCTTGACATGTAACCGATCGTGTTGCGAAGCAGCTTTGATCATTACGATGACACGTAGAAAAATATGGGTGACTTCACAGATGATACGTCACCACGCGAAGCCGTCCAATTCCTCGCCGCCGGCTGGTAAGACTAAGAGGCACCTCAGGCAGCCACTTTGCGCATCCGCCTGAGCACTTTTCCGAGCACCTCGACGGCGCGTTCAATCTCCTGCTCCGTGGTGTCCTTTCCCATGGAGAAGCGTACGGAAGCGCGCGCCGTGTCGTCGGGTATTCCCATTGCCCGCAGCACATGGCTCGGTTCTATGGCTCCGCTCGTACACGCCGAGCCGGCCGAAACCAGTACACCTTCCATGTCCAGATTGAGGAGCAGCATTTCTCCATCGAGTGGGCGGCCGTTCTCCGGCGGGATACTGATGTTTACGATTCCCGGAATGGAGCGCCTGCTCTCTCGGGGAGAATTTATTTGAACAACATCTCCAAGCGTGGAGTCCAGGGCATCGATCAAAAGCGACCGCATCGACTGAGCATGTTCGATTCGATCGTGACCTTCTGATCGCGCAATACGAAGCGCCTCGGCCATTCCGACGATCGATGCGACATTCTCCGTCCCTCCCCGTCGGCGTCGTTCCTGCGATCCACCCGTTATTTGCGCAATGGGATCGACACCTCCTCTCACATACAAAAATCCGATCCCTTTCGGACCATAGAATTTATGAGCGGATGCTGACAACAGATCGACACCCAGTTCATTTACGTCGATCGGAAGCAGTCCGGCCGTCTGCACGGCATCCGTATGGATAAGAACGTCACGCGCTCCGACAAACTTTGCGATGGATTCGATGTCGGTCATCGTACCGACTTCATTGTTGGCATGCATCAAGGATACGAATGAGACATCCTCTGACATTGCCTCACGCAGCTTGCTGAGAGACACCGCACCGTCATTCTCCGGATCCAGAAGCGTGACATCACGGCCCATGTGCTCGATGGCCTCTGCCGAGCGCAGTACGGCCTCGTGTTCAGCGCTCGACGTGATGATGCGACCGTGTCCGGAGGCACCTCTGAGAGCAAGATTGTTTGCCTCGGTTCCGCCGGATGTAAATACTATCTCAGAAGGCTCTGCCCCGATTAATTCGGCGATGAACTCCCGACTCTCCTCCACAACCAGCCGGGCTTTCCTTCCGAGCCGATGCACGGACGACGGATTTCCATACTCCGCCGAAAGGAAGGGCATCATCGCCTCCAGCACTCGAGTGTCCGGTCGTGTCGTCGCGGCATGATCGAGGTAAATGATATCATCCATATTTCCGTTCACACATTTTATCGTCGAAACGTCAGACCGGCGGCGGTGGTTCGATGAGCCCGTAAGAAAGACGTGCCAATCAAGGAACGGTAACGGCTCGCCCATTGGAGAGTGACGATCCAGTCAGGGGATCAAGCCTACAGGAACATACGGCGCCGTTAATGATCCTGACATAGACGCATCATACACCTTACACGGTCGATGGCGATTGGGGTGCTCCCGTACTTTTGCTTCGCGTAATCTGGCCATCGTGATTAGACGATCGAATAATGGACAAACTGGTTATCAACGGCGGTAATCCGCTCAAGGGGACGCTTCATGTGAGCGGGTCAAAGAACACGGCGCTGTCGTTGATGGCGGCGGCACTTCTGGCCGATGGTGTGAGCACGATTCGTAACGTGCCGGATCTTCGAGATATCGTGACCTTTGCGCACGTGCTGCGGATTACAGGCGCCAGTGTGGTGTACGACAAGGAGACGAATGTCATGTCGATTGACGCATCGTCGGTGCACTACCCGGAAGCACCCTACGAGCTCGTGAAGAAGATGCGGGCGTCGTTTTACATGCTTGGAGCGCTGCTGGGCCGCTGCGGAGAAGCTCGTGTTTCCCTGCCGGGCGGGTGCGCCTGGGGCCCGCGACCCGTCGATCTCCATATCCGCGGAATGGAGGCGCTCGGCGCAGATATCGAGCTCGATCACGGGTATGTCGTGGCCAGTTCACCGAACGGCAGACTTGTGGGCGGCGAATTTCACCTTGAACCGTCCAGCGTCGGGGCTACGATCAATTTCATGCTGGCTGCGGTGCGAGCTGACGGCAACTCCAAATTAGAAAACGCGGCGCGCGAGCCGGACGTCATCGTGTTCGGTGAGATGCTCCGCAAAATGGGGGCAAAGATCTATGGCCTCGGAACCACCACCATTGAAATCGAAGGCGTTGATCGTCTGGAGCCTGTAGAATTTGACAACGCGCCGGATCGGATCGAGCATGGCACGTTCATGATTGCCGCGGCACTTGCCGCAGAGCCAGGTGATCCGGTACGAATCGAAGGAGGTGCGACGGAGCACCTGGGTGACGCCTTTATGGCCGCCTTCGAGAAAACGGGCGCGCACGTATCGATCGAGGAGGACGGCGCAATGCTGGTTACTGCGCCTGAGGTAATCCAGCCCGTATCCATTGAAACAGCCGTTTATCCCGGATTCCCTACGGACTTGCAAGCCCAATGGTCAGTCTTGATGGCGGCGGCGCAAGGTGAATCTCGGATTGTGGAGAATATTTATCGAGACCGGTTCGCGCACATTCCAGAACTTAGCAGAATGGGTCTCAATGCGACGGTCATCGACAACGTCGCCATAATCAAAGGGGGACAACCGCTGCAGGGCGTGCATGTGATGAGTACGGACCTGCGGGCAAGCGTCGCACTGGTTCTGGCTGGACTGATCGCAGACGGGGAAACCCATGTGCTGCGCGTCTACCATCTCGATCGAGGGTACGAAAACCTCGAGGGCAAACTCTCCGCCGCGGGAATTCAGATCCGGCGCGAGGAGTACGATGAGTTTGCCGAAACCGTCGAGGCCGTAGAAACCGATAATTGATTATCAGAACACGGCACTCAGCTGCATCCGCAGCGAGTGTACAACCGGTGCGTTCTCCGGAGATCGGCCATCATATTGAATAGTCGCTCGCAGATATTCGCTGATGTTGTAGCGAAACGAGCTGTTCCACATAAACGATGTGCCCGGGCCTCGTCCATCGGTAAGCTCATATTCTGCCAGGCCTCTGCTTTCTCCGGCGAGGTCGACATGGGCCGTTTCAAAACGAGTGATCCAGATGAGTCTGGCGGGCAGCTGAAATTCGAACTCCAGCGGGATGCGGGCCACCGTAGCACGCCGACTGGCTTCGGCATCGTCTTTCCATGCCAGCGACGCAGGCAAGCCGAGACGGATCCGGTTACTGATCCGCAGGCTGGGCTCGGACTCAACGCGATAGCCGGTGATATCAAATCGGCGAGTCGCGAACTGCTCGCTCGCCTGTTTATTTCGTTCCCGAATCAGATTCGTGCGGAGGCTGATCCGGCCGGAAATCGACCAACGGCTCTCGCTGCTCCACGTGGAGATGAATCTGCTTTCGCCTCCTGCGGTTCGGGTCGATAAAGATCTCGACTGATTGTGGCCCAGATCGAGCGTAAACTTGCGGGACCGAGGCCAGAGCGTGACGTTCTGTCCGAAGCGGATCCTGCCGTTGATCGTAGTCGAGGGATTCCGGTATCGGGTCAGATAGAGCAGGTATATGCGGGTGAGATCATCGTCCTGCGTGGTTTCGAATACTTCAAATACCGAGCGAGAAGCCACGTTTCCAAGGATTCCATAGAGGCCGTCCGCGCCGTCCCAAATTGTAGATCCATCAATTCGCGCCTCTGCACGGGCACGAACCGTAACCGTGGATATCAGGCTGTCGCTGGGGATGTAAGTTTTCGCGTAGACCCCTTCGTTTGGCGTTCGTTCGGGGATCAGTTCATCGACCTGAATGACCCCGTCACCGTTGAGGTCCTCCCAGACGTACTGACCAAGCTCAGGTCCAGTACGAACGAATATCTCCTGCAGCAACGGTGTTCGCTCGCTGGTGGCCTCGTAGGAGGCGTTCAAATCGACTCCGCGCGGATGCGGCCGCCAGCGCAGTCCCGACCGTACCAGCAAAGAAGACTGATCGGACCGCCCCTCTCGACTCTGGAACGACTCACTGATTTTTCGCTCGCGGTAGCCCAGGCGTACGTCAGCACTAAGCTGCCTGCCCGAAAACTCCCCGCCGAGGGACGCAGTCCACGAATCATAGGCATGAAGCAGCTCTCCCCCTAACCACTCGTCATCTCGTCTGAAACCTGCCTCTAAGGACGAGCTCAACCGCTCCGACGCCCAGGATACAGACGGAATAACCTGCGCGAATCGGAAAGAAGATCTGCTCAGGCTGTCGGTTACGGCATCACGTTGCCGACGCTCCTCGTATTCGGCTCGAATGCCTGGCGTGACAAGTCCAGACAAAATCGGAAGCTTTAGCTCACCCACGTGTCGATTCCAGCGTCCCTGTTCCTGAATGAACTGGTCCTCACTTCGGATGTGTTCACCTCGATAGTGGACCAGCAAACCGGGCATCGAGAGTCGCTCGATCTCCACCGCTTGCCGCGTCCCTTTAAACCGATTTCCTATGATGAGCCGCCCTGCTTCCCCCGTTATTTCTCCCACACGGCCGTGCGTCAGATGCAGGCGGGCCTCGTCGACCGTTTCATTTCCTCCGAATGTGTTGTCTGCCTCCGTCGGCCCGCGATCCAGGTTCCACTGACGCTCGAATTCAAGTGGACGAATACGGTCGAACGCCGAAAACTGCTCGTCGATACGGCGACGCAGAACCTGCCCTGATAGCCATAACTCATCGCTCAAGTGGACCGGCTGTACACGGATCCCCATTTCATATGCATTACCTGTATTGTCTTCCTGCCCGACAACTGATAAACGGTTGCGATCGTCCAGCGAATGGGCCCACTCGCCAAAGAGTTCGATTCCCGGCAGGAGAGAAAGAGTCCCGAAGAAGTCCATCACCTGCTTCTCAGTGGGCGCAGGAAGGCGTTGGATAGGTTCATAGCTACCCTTATCCGGACCTCGGTATTCATATCCGATCCCATTCACCGCTTGGCCCACGCGTTCGTAGCGTCCCATCCCCGGTCCTACATGAGTGAACGAGACACGGTAGACGGCGATGCTGTCGGAAGGAATTCGACCGATCATGCGGTAATATGAGTCCGTCGTTCCATCGGAAAGGATGGTGTCTCGCCGAACATATTGAACGAAGGGGGCTTCAGGGTTGAACTCGACTTGGTGAGCGCCCGAGCGATATGCGGGGTCGTTTCCTGCACCGGCAACAATCAGCGAGTCCTCTGCGGTCAGCCCAAACTCATCCAAGAATCGTGAGCCATCGGCTTCTCGTATGAAAGCCCCGCCCAGGCGCAGCCGCGGTCCGTGCGCGCCCTCCCAGAAGCCGGTTTCGACTTGAGCGGCGAGCAAGGTCCGCGTGAATTGATTGGTCGAGTATTCGAACTCGACCAGGACGCGTCTCTCCCGCGTAACGATTCGATTGGTCGTAAAGTGTAGCTCGCCCGTAGCATAGTCGAGTGTGTAATCATTCGATTCTCCCCTTTCGAGCAAGACGCCATCCCAGAAAACCCGCTCGGTTCCGGGAATCACCAGAACGAACTGCTCACCCGCCCCTCCGCGGAGACGATACGGCCCCTGGACCCCATCTTCGAGAGCGATTGTTTGTGAACGAAATTGGCCACGTGATATCGCTCCAGCCCCACTCACCGCGGCTGAGGACATGATCCTGGAATCCATCGAGACCTGGCTTCTGACTGCCGCTCCCTGCAATCTGCGGGAAAGCTCGGCAAACCGGGTGCCGCGAAGCCGGTAGTCGATGTCTCCAAGCTGGGCCGATCCGACGGGCGACTCGATTTCGATGAACACCTGATCGAATTCCTCAACCCGTCTCGTCGTGCCTTCAGGAAGGATCGGTGTGTTTTCATCCGACAACATGGCTCGGATGCCTACACCCTCGGCAATCTCCCCGGACAGTTCGAGCCGCATGCCCGACTCAACGCCGACGTCACGGTTGCTGCCGGTGGTAATTCCTCTGGTGACCGATCCGCGGCGCTGCAGAGAAATGCCCGCAAACGGATCCCCGACATCTGAAACCTGAGCGTCAGCTGTTTCCTGGATCGCTCGCACGTCCCGTTCAGATTCGGTCGTATCCACTAACGAAAACGCCGGCCCCGACCGGAGTGGTATCGTACGATACCAGACGAACAGGTTGACTGTTGAGTCGAGCACCGAAGGATCAATGTAAAGTGTGCTTCGCGGTCTGTCGATGCTGAAGTTGGACGAGTCGACACGGACTCCATTCGCCTCTACGCGGACGCTTCCGGGGATCAGAAACCGGCGCAGCTGAAATTGTGGCCCCGCTTCAGGTGTCAGCTGTTCGTGATGCCCGGTCGATGAATCGGATATCTCCTGCGCCGCCGCCGAGGCGCACCAAGCCATCAATAGCCATACGATAAAAATAGCCTTGCGTGCCACGGCGATGGATTATACAAGTGAAGTGCAACCGTAGCTCGTGATCGATGCGTCCTCGCGTTGATTACCGGCGGATGGTAAAGTAAGTAAAGTAGTAAATACTGATCCGTTCGAAGCCGTATGAAAACCTGTCTTCCGTTTCAGGGAATCCGATACTCGTAGAGCCTGCTTCGAGTAAGTAGATACACCTTATCTCCCACTATATGAATATCGGCTATCGGTTCCGCAGGATTTGGATTCTCCCACTTCGACCAGCCCCCCTCATGGCTGATCGCAATGCCCGATCGGTAGGCGAGTGCCAGGCCACGAGAGGTATCTTTAATCGAGACCGCGTACCCCTCAAACGGATAGTCGAGGCGGCGAAGGAATGTGCCGTTGACATCGTAAACAAACACTGCCCGTGCCTCTGCATCAAGTACGAGCAGGTGCAGGCCATCTATCGACAAGTAGAGTGCGATTGGATCCGTGAGTTCGCCAGGGCCCGAGCCGAACGCGCCGACTCGGCGTTCGATTTGATAGCGTGAATTAAACTGAACGACGTTCCGCTGCTCCCGGTCGATCACGAATATATCGCTGTCTCTTCCCACCGCAATGTCCGTTGGCTGAATTGGCCGACGATCCGCGTGCGCGTTATCGGTCTGGATGCGAGAGATATCCGATGCGCGTCTGCCTTCCACCGTACCGATCGGTATCAGATCACGGCTCAACCGAATGATTCGTCCTGAGCTTCGATCTGTGACGAAAATGGTGAGACCATTGGTCGGATCCACACCGGCCGGCTCCGTTACAGGGCTTCCTGCGCCGCCAAAGCGCTCACGAATCAGCCCATCGCCGGTCAGCCGGACGAGTTGTCCCGCCCCCTCATCGATTACATACAGCTTTCCAAAGCCATCAATCGAAAGGCGCGTCGCGTTCCCGAACTCGGCAATGAGTCTCCCATCGGGCCACGGTGGATGATCCTGAGCGTGGGCGTCCACAGCGATGCCGAACGCAATGACGAACAGTAGTGGCACCAACCGTTCAGGCGTGGTGCGCCAGCCCTCTCCTCCCGATGTCGCGCCGGTAATACTTCCCTTCGAAATCAATTCGATCCACGGCTTCATATGCTTTTACGAGCGCTTCAGACAGCGTAGGGGCAATACCTGTCACAGAAAGGACGCGCCCCCCAGCAGTTACGATTCGGCCGTCGGCTCGCAGTCTGGTGCCGGAGTGATAAATGAATACATCTTTCTCGCCGTTTACCGGTTCCAATCCGGAAATCTCGAAGCCCGTCGCATACGTTCCGGGATAACCCTGCGAGGCCAGTACTACAGTCACCGCCGATCCATTCTTCGACGTGATCTGGATTGAATCGAGAGTGCCTCGCGCCATCGCCTCGAATATACCTGGCACATCGCCCTCGAGCATAGGCATCAGGACCTGCGCCTCAGGATCCCCCCTCCGGCAATTGAACTCTACCACCTTCGGACCATCCGGTGTTACCATCACCC
>CBFGXY010000029.1:0-11217 GCA_965652945.1 uncultured bacterium | reverse complement strand
TGGTCGTAGGTGCGATTATTATGGTACACCCCGCCGATGTTCGTGGTCACGTGGTTCATGTAGAGATTCCACTGTCCGATCACGGAGTTATACAGCTCCTGGAGATCGTCATAGTTCTCTCCATCACGGGCGGTCCAGCGAACGAGATTCGGCACGATCCGCTTCAGGTTCGCGATGCCCAGCTCACTGGCCAGCACGTTGTCGTTGGTGAGCGCCTCCCGCTGCGAGCGCGGGTCGATCGTGTTTCCGGTTTGCGGACCGTAGAAGAAACGCGGATCGTCTGCCCTCTCGGTGATCCATTTATTGAGCGTAGGCCGCTCGGCATCCGCGCTGGAGAACTGAGGCAGCGGAGTGTATCCCCATTCGATTACCCAGCGATCGTAGGGACCGAGCCGTGGACTGAGGCAATCGTTGCCGTCTTCGGGCTGCGTCACATAGTTGTATCTCGCATAATCCATGATGGATGCGGATGTACCATTTTCGCAGACAAAGCCGGGTGTCCGAAGCTGCTCTACCGTATAGGCGTGCGCCGCTCCCCAGTTGTGTGCGATCCCCAGGGTATGACCCACTTCGTGTGCCGAGACGAAGCGAATGAGTTCGCCCATCACATCGTCATCGAATCGGACTCCCCGCGCCGCCGGATTGACGGCTGCAGTCTGCACGAAGTACCAGTTCCGCAGCAGGTTCATCACGTTGTGATACCACCCGATGTGGCTGTTAATGATCTCGCCCGAACGCGGATCGTGTACGTGCGGGCCGTATGCGTTCATCGTCTCCGATGGGAAGTATCGGATAATCGAGTAGCGGATGTCTTCCGGGCTGAACTCCGGGTCTTCCTCGGGCGTCGGCGGATCCTTGGCCAGAATTGCGTTCTTGAATCCAGCGGCCTCAAAAGCTTCCTGCCAGTCCTCGACCCCTTTCTTCAGATATTCCCTCCACTTCTCGGGCGTTGCCGGGTCGATGTAGAACACGATGGGCTTGACCGGCTCTACGAGCTCGCCACGATTGAATGCGTCCCAGTCAGAGGGCTCGAGTCTCCAGCGCGTGATATATCGACGCTGCGCTGCGCGCTGTTCTTCATCGATGCTGTAGTCGGTCTGACGGACGCTGAAGTACCCCACGCGCTCATCGTAATGACGAGGCTGCATGGCTTCCTTGGGAAGTAGAATCATTGAGTGATTCATCTCGAGCGAGATCGTGCCCGTTCCGGCATTGGAAGGCGGTCTGCCCGCGTCGTATGTCAGCACGTTTCGAACTTCGATGTTCTCTGGATAGGAACGTGCATCCACGACAAAAGAGCGGTTTCCATCCAGGCGACGCACCTGGTATTGATCACGCCGACCGCGCTGCAGTCCAAGAACAGGAACATCCGTCGTAAACAGGTCGGTGACGTCGACCACGGATGCCGATGAATCTTCTGAAAGCGCCGCAATACTGAACGATGCGACAATCGGCTCAAAATTGGCGTTTCGAACGGCCTCGTACATCGGATGATCTTCCGAGGCAACATTCTGGTAGCTGACTACACGCAGTAGCAGATTGTCTCCGTTTTTCTCCCAGCGGAGCACATTATTTCCTGCCTGCTCACCACCGTAGCCGATATTGCTGGCCGTGCGAGCAATTCGCGTGACCGTCAGCATCTCACGGCCGAGTAACGAGTCGGGGATCTCATAGAACAGCTTCTCGCCGATCCGGTGTACGACGAAGAGACCTGAGTCGGATTTGGCCTCGTTCGTGATGACCTCTGAATACTTCTTCAGTGACGAACCGTTATCTGCCGATCGACTCGCGGCACCGGATCGCGTCGGCGTATCGGGAATCGATGCCTGCTGTGACGAGGTGCAACCGGCAACGACGACCGTCATTGCGAGCGCCCCGATCAAGAGGCGTGCCTGCTTGAACATGATTGTGTGGGATGATGGATAGGAGAAACGAGAGCGGATACCTACCGTCACTAACGCGTTACGATCCCGCTTTGTTATGCTAATCATTCTTCGCGTCGGTGCAATGGGGCGACTCGTCGGGCCGGTTGCGACTAATCGGGCAAATCAGGCCAGGCGATATGTGAATGCAGCAGGTACGTGCCCCCGCTACCTTGCAGAACGGGTAGTAGCTCCGCTTCGCCGCCATCCCGCGACGTCAGCACCTCACGCATACTGCCGAGGTGGTCCTTGAGGTAATAGCTCACCGAGCTCGTCGTCGTCATACGGCCGACCACCTCTCCGGAAGGGGTGAGGATGTGTACTCCCCTTCGCGTCGTGAATCTCCCTTCGGTCGATTTCAGTACCGAGCCCGGTTAACGGGAAGAAGCCGACCGTGGTGTTTCCGTCGAGCGCGTAGTAGTGAGCCGGGCCGGGAGCGGCGGCGTACGGTACCGCCTGTTTGTGGTAGCGCTGTCCGTCGGCGTTGTAGCGATAACGATAGCGGAACGCGGTCGTCCCCGGCTCCTCGATGCTGATCACGCGGTTCGACTCGTCGTACGTCAGAGACCAGGTACTGCTGCGCGAGACATCCTGGATGCTTGTCATGTTGCCGTTCGCGTCGTACTGGAAGCTCATCGTGCCGGAGTCCCACTCCTGATTGGCACCCGCGGCGTCGGTGATACCCGTCAGGCGGTTGAAGCCCGCGTAGTTGTATGTAAGGTTGTCGGCGATGGCGGTTGAAGCACCCCGCCGCTGGAGCGTCCGGATGTTGCCGGCGGCGTCGTAGGTGATGTTCGACACGTCAAAGTACGACGAACCGAAGAAACTACGACCACTCGACCACCGGGAAAAGTCGGCCGCCGTCATCCGGTTGAAACCGTCATACGAAAACGCGTACCGGTAGCCCTTGAAGGCGTGCGGCGATTGCTTCTGGTAGAATTCGGCCGTTGACACGTTGCCGCCCTGAGTGTAGGCGTAGCGGGCCGAAAACGAGTGCGGGTAGCTCGCATTGCGCGGGGTGCCGATGTCATGAACCTGCCCCCGGATGGTGTAGGTGATGGGCACCGCGCTGCTCCCCCCGAAGCGCGACCGACGGTGGGGCGCTGGTCGTTTCAGCACCCGCGCCTGGCGGCCGGAGCGCAGAGGGGACCTCATCGCTTTGCCGACTACAGTGAATTCAGTCTGCGCTACGCTTCACCGGAACGCCGCCTTCGATCTAACTCATCTTTAGCGAATTGCGCTACATCAGAATCGGTAGAGCCAGCTGCCTCTGCAAGAACCATCAACTTTCCTAATCTAGACGCGGCCACAACGGCCGCCATACGTTCGAGCTCGTTGTCACTGATTAGCCGATCCGCAATGATCCGTTCAGCCACGTCAGTCGTCGCCTCCGTATTTATAATCCATTCCACGGCAGATGCTACCTCTGTGTCTTCTAAGGACCTTAGCGCAGAAACAATTCCATCATAATCGGCAATTGATAAATATCTGAACGCTTTCCACCTAACGGCACTATCGTGATCCCGTACCAGACCTATTGTCCGCGCAATTAGGTCATGATCTGCCGAAGTTGCACACATTAGCATGACGTCTAAAGCGAAGAATTTAACATACCTTGCCGAATGGCTCAACAGTGGTACTACATCCCGAACAAGAGGACAGGCTTTAACCCCTAATTCTGACAGGATCCATACTGCATACTTTACTGCCTTATCATGATTGCTGCTCAGTAACGGTCGGAGTTTCTGAACGGGAAAGCCTTGAAAGCATTCGACCAGCAGATCGTTTGCAAGATTCCCCTCTTCACCCGCCAAAATTTTATTGATCAGTTCGTCGCCCATAGACCCCCAATGGATTATGTGGCTTCACGAACCACTGAGTCGCTTTTCTATTTGCCGTAGCAATCTCTCTTCTTGTCGCAGCTGGTCCCGGTGAGGACCGTCCTCACCCAGAAGAGTGGCTTCTTGCTGCCGCGGGGCCCGGCACATCTTGATTCACCTCAACAGTCAAACGTAGCTCGATACTGGAATTCGAAATCCGAATTTCCAGGTCGGGGTTGAATGATTATGCAACCATATCCTGCCCCGCGACGCGAACCTTCGTTTCGGCGGGTGTAAATACGGGTCAGCCTATCCTCATTCTGCACCGACCATCCCGCCTGAGCCGCTCGTCTGTCAAACCCAGCAAGCGCGCTGTCACGAGGTATAGATGTGGTGAATATGAATTTGTAATCGCCGGTGTCGATGTTGTGTGTTGCGCTATCAGCTACGACCTCGTCACTCAGAATCTCCGTTATCCATTGATATCGCTACCAATCTGAGGAATCGACTTTCTGAACCTCAGAGCAGGAAGCAAGCAACACCAGGACAAGTAACGGGAGAAGATATTTTTCGATCATGAATTTTCCTGAGGAGGCGTCTAGTTGTCAGGCTGAACTTCGCGAGTTCGGTTAGAATCCGGAGAATCGGGTCGAAACTCCTCACACACATCGTCACAGGTCCCTGAATCGGCGTTTTTTCGCCCGTGACGATTAGCTTCCTGATCCGCTTCAGAAGCCTCTTCCGGATCTCCCTTAATGAAGCGGTCGAACAGCTCGCGTAAATCACTAAGCAGCTTGGCCGTTGCTGTCCCCTCTTCGCCGCGCTGAGTTGCTTCATAATTTGCGTTGCAGTGATAGTACTTGTCCGCACCAATTGTGTTGGCCTCCCGCATGTCCCTGTAGTTGCGCATAAATTCACCCGTATCCCCAACAACCCGATTCATGTCGATCGTCGTCTCTGTCACGTAATGCTCACGCGTGATCTCGCCGCTGAAGTACCGCTTCCCTCTGTTGTTGATGCGTATTTCACAACTTGGACAAGCAGTAGGAGCCCTCCCATCCGGATCCACCATCCCCACGGGGTTATTCAATACGTAGTTGTACGGGCTATGCCCCGAATACAACTCGGCCAGTGGATCCACACTCGTCCACCGCCCCACTCCCGGCTTGTAATACCTTGCTCCCGCATAGACGATGCCGCTTTCGTCGTCGAGTTCATGCCCGGTAAAGTTCTCCTTCGTCTTCTGGCCGGAGACAAAGCTGCGGCCGGGCATCTTGAGGCCACACGAGGCCGAAGGCCGACTGATGAGCGAAGCGAATGATGGGATAGTAGTCTCAGATTTCAATCACATTTCAATTTCCATCCAGCAACACACGCGTCGTGCCGAGGTGGACTTTGAGGTAGTTAGCGGCGGCTGGCTAGACTGACGATGGAGGAGCGTACAAATAATGGCACCCCACATCAGCGTGGGTCAAATGCATACCATACGTACGCTCAGCAATTAACACGCCGGTCGACGCACCTTCATTTGCGGATCACGCCGGCCTCCTACCCGAGTTCGTTCGTCTTCGATCGTTATTTCGCGTCCGGCGTATATTGGTAGATACAGGCCCTCTCACTCCGCTCCTCGTCTCGAATTCATGCCCACACAACCGACATCGATCACGTCCCACCCGCTCGACCTTCAGCTCAAGACTCCGTTTCGGGTCTCGCATGGTGCGTCTTCCATTCGCGAAAACGTGCTCGTCCGCGTCGGCGCCGGCCTTGGCGAGGCCGCGATCGTTCCCTACTATCCGTTCGGGCGTTCGGAGGTAATGGAGTATATCGACAATCTGGACATCGATGAACTAATCGACTGGAATGACGGCTCGTTTTCGATTATCGATGCCGTTGCCGCATTGCCGGACGGTCCGGCTCCGGCACGTGCGGCTGCCGATATGGCGCTGCATGACCTCTGGGGGCAGTCGCTCGGCCTCCCTCTCTACCGGCTCTGGGGTCTCGATGCGCGACGGTGCCCCGACTCATCAGTCACAATTGGAATACCGGAGACGGATGACCAGCTGATCGAGCAGCTTCGCAGTTGGGACGGCTGGCCCATTATCAAGCTCAAACTTGGCACCGGTGATCTTCAGCGTGACGAAGAGATCGTTCGGCTGGCACTTGAGCATTCGACTGCGGATCTCTGTGTAGATGCCAACGCGGCGTGGAGCGTGCCCGATGCGGCCGAAATTATTCCACGTATCTCATCGGAGCGAATGATCTTCATCGAGCAGCCACTTCGTCTCGAGGATCCGGCTGACTGGATCCGGCTGCGTGCGATGCTCCCCGATGATGCTCCGCCGCTGGTCGCCGATGAAAGTATTCAGAACATACACGATATCATCGAGCTGGCAGATTCGATCGACGGCATCAATTTGAAACTGGCGAAGTCCGGCGGGATTATCGACGCGCGAAGGATGATTGAGGTGGCGCGTGCGCTCGATTTAAAGGTTCTGCTCGGATGCATGGTCGAAAGCAGCGTGGCCGTGACGGCGGCCGCGCACCTGGCTCCCCTGGTCGACTGGGCGGATCTCGACGGTGCAGTGCTGGTCAGCAACGATCCATTCGAAGGAGCGCGACTGGATATGGGCACGGTGAACCTGCCCGCAGGTCCGGGTTTAGGCTTGTCCGTGCGAAAAGCGGTGTAGGTACCCGTCCTGAACGTGCTGAGACAAAGTCCCCACAGAGTCCGATCAGCAAGATTCGAATATCTGGTCGGCTCCAACCCGTTACGACAAATTCAGTCTTGCGAGACGGAATATAATCTCGGCGTATCGTAAGTTATTTACGTCTGCCTAATCTGTTGCCACGCGCGGCAGAACGGAGGAACCGATTATTGGGGCGCATCCGCCAGGAAGGGCATCTCTCAGCCCTAGCCCGTCAGCTAACTTCGTCGGCTTTGAGGGAAGACCCGGGCCTCCCTGGTCTTCACATTTTAGATTCACAGACCGGGACTCATCATGATTCTTCGTCCAGAAGGACCCGCGCCCCTGCCTGCCCGCTGCACTCGTGCAACCATCACTCGTGCGACCATATCGTGCGGTCGCATCCTGGAGCATTATCATTCGGTGACGAGCCGCTAAACCGAGAAACTGACCGGTTTCCGGTTTCTCGTAAGTGTTGTGACAGCCGCCCTTTCCGAGCATGCCCGCCAGCCAGGTATCTCGAATAATCATAATGATTCTGCCATGCACGGTGTAGACTTTTCGTTGCCGCTCACCAATCCGGTGATGATCTTTTCACTTGTGATGATGATCATCCTGGTCGTGCCGCTGCTGTTCGAGCGGCTTCGTATTCCGGGCATGGTGGGACTGATTATCGCCGGCGTAATCATAGGTCCGCATGCGTTTGGCGTGCTGGAACGTGACCAGACAGTCGAACTCCTGGGCACGGTCGGCCTCCTTTACATCATGTTCGTGGCAGGCATTGAAGTTGACCTGAATGAGTTCAGCAGGCAACGAAAGCGCTCGGCCATTTTCGGATTCATGACCTTCATCCTGCCGCTGGGTTTCGGGGCCCTGGCCGGAATTTATATACTTGATTTTTCGGTCCTTTCGTCCTGGCTTCTTGGAGCACTGTTCGCGTCCAACACCCTGCTCACGTACCCGATCGTCAGCCGTTTCGGCCTCGCAAAGGCACCGGAGGTGACCACCGCCGTTGGTGCAACCATTCTGACCGACACGGCTGCCTTGCTGGTGTTGGCTGTGGTCGTGCGATTGAGCGAAGGCGCCGCCGGACCCATATTCTGGGTTCAGATGACTGTGATGCTTTCGCTTTACATTTTCCTGACGCTATGGGGCGTACCCCGGGTGGGGCAATGGTTCTTCAGGCGCGTCCGCTCGAACGGAGTGGCGGAATTTGTATTCGTTCTCGCCGTCGTGTTTTTCGCCTCCGTGATGGCGGAAGTGATCGGCATCGAGGCCATTATCGGAGCCTTCCTGGCAGGCCTTGCACTCAATCGTCTGGTGCCCGATCACAGCACACTGATGAGCCGAACGCAGTTTGTCGGTAATGCACTGTTCATCCCCTTCTTCCTCATCTCGGTGGGCATGCTGGTTGACCTTCGGATTCTCGTTTCCGGAGCCGGTGCCTGGATCGTGGCCGGCGTCATGGTAGCCACACTGATGATCACGAAATGGATGGCTGCATATTCGACGCGGCCTTTGTTCGGCTACTCCTCCGACCAGGCATGGTTGATCTACGGACTGACCGTGCCGCAGGCGGCGGCGACTCTGGCCACCGTAATGGTTGGCTACAGAGTCGGTCTCTTTGGCGATGACGTACTCAATGGCTCCATTCTCATGATTCTCATCACATGCATGATAGGGCCTCTGATTACCGAGAAATATGGCCGGAGGGTAGCTCTTCAGAAGGATGCAACACCGTTTCAGCCAGGGACGGGCCCGCAACGGATCCTTGTTCCACTTGCCAATCCGGCAACGGCACCCGATCTGATCGATCTTGCGCTAATGCTTCGCTCTTCGACCTCACACGAGCCGATCTTTCCGCTGGCGGTCGCCCGGGACATGATCCATCCAGAGGCGGGTGTAGCAGAATCCGAAAAACTTCTCTCGCATGCCGTCAGCCACGGCGTAGCAGGAGGCGTGCCCATCGTGCCGCTGGTGAGGGTCGATCGCAACGTCAGTGAGGGAATCCTCCGAGCAATCCGTGAGCAGCGTATATCCACGGTGGTTATCGGGTGGGATGGCGCGGGCTCCTCTCGAGACTACGTATTCGGCAGCATCCTCGATCAGCTTCTGGCCGCCAGCCGAGAGCTGGTGCTCGTCAGCCGGATATCACAACCACTCAACACCGTGTCGCGGCTGGTTCTCATCGTGCCGCCTGATGCTGAACGGGAACCCGGTTTCAGTAATGTCCTCGGCACGGCAAAAATCCTTGCTTCACAGGTCTCGGCCCGAATCGTGCTGGTAGGTACCTCCTCGAGCGTGCAATCGGCAACGCGCATGATCGGCCCTCTTAAGCCAGAGGTTCCGGTTGAACCGTTCCAGCTTGAGTCTTGGGCTCGTCTTTTCGACCGGCTCGATGCCGAACTTTCCCCCGAAGACATGATCTGGCTGGCCAGTACACGCCAGGGTAGTCTCTCCTGGAAACCGGCCCTGCTTCGACTGCCTCGCCTCCTCGCCAGTCGGTTTACAGAGTCGTCTCTGGTAGTCAGTTACGCACCGCTGCCGGCTCAGGATGTGAATGCGTACCAGGGAGCGATCGTAGAGGCGGCAGGATTGTACCGACCCGAGAACATCCATCTGGGGGTCGAAGGGGATACCGCATTCGAAATTGGAGAGCAAATTCTCTCTGGCCATGAATCCCTGCTGCAAGCATTTCGGGATGTACGAAATGGTGATGGTGTTCGCGAAATTGCTCCCGGAGTGGTTCTTTTCCACACGCTGTTGCCCGATCTCGTGTCACCTGAGGTGCATATAGGGATTTCACCGGGCACGTTCGATGCGCCTTCGATTTCGCAGCCGGCCAAGATACTCGTGGTCGTTGCCGGGGCAGAGTGGCAGCCTTCCGAACGTCATCTCCAGGTGCTGTCGATCATCGGGCGAACGTTTCGACACCCCGCCACGGTCACAGCACTTCGCGAGAGCACGGCTCCAAGTGCTGCACGCGAGGTGATGCTTGGTGCAATTCGTCTTGAACGTCCGGTGGCTCCCACCCCCTAATCTACCGGAGTCTCGTGAGCGGTTAACATACCTGATCAGAGACTGGATATTGATCGAGAATCGATCTCTACCCCGCCACGGGCGCCCTGCGACATCGGGAGGCTCAATTTGATATCGATACGGCGAAGGCGCCGAAAGTAGATTCTACGGCCGTACGGTGGGCCGAATGAAGGATCGTAACATCGGATCCATTCATCGTTTTAAGAGGAGTTCTCGACCTCGATCCTTCACCTCGCCCTCTACTCATCGGCCTACATCGCCTAACAGTGGTCGGCCGTGATCGCACGACCTCCTCACGGGATTCCACCGCGACGACCTGCCGGGCCGCGCGGCTGCCCGCCGAGGCCGGGCGCGCCAGACTGGAGGGACATGAGGATTGCGGATATGAAATATGCCTGCAAGTGAAGAAGAGCCAGGCCTGGTACACAGTAGCGAAGAGCTATCCCGTTGCGATCGGGCCGCACCCGGCGCAATGCTACCCCACCCGTAGCACGATCTTGCCCGCGTTTTGATTGGCACCCATGATCCGATGGGCATTTTGAACATCGGTCCAGTCCATTACTCGATCGATCACCGGGCGGAGCGTTCCATCAGTAAATGATGGAAGCATCTTGGAGACAAAGTCTGCGGTCAGCCGCTCCTTGTAATCGAGACTGCGATTTCTGAGAAGTGATGTGATGATGGAGCCCCGGCGCCGAAACAACCCCCGGAGATCGAATTCGTCGACGACCTGCCGGGCCGCGCGGCTGCCCGCCGAGGCCGGGCGCGCCAGACTGGAGGGACATGAGGATTGCGGATATGAAATATGCCTGCAAGTGAAGAAGAGCCAGGCCTGGTACACAGTAGCGAAGAGCTATCCCGTTGCGATCGGGCCGCACCCGGCGCAATGCTACCCCACCCGTAGCACGATCTTGCCCGCGTTTTGATTGGCACCCATGATCCGATGGGCATTTTGAACATCGGTCCAGTCCATTACTCGATCGATCACCGGGCGGAGCGTTCCATCAGTAAATGATGGAAGCATCTTGGAGACAAAGTCTGCGGTCAGCCGCTCCTTGTAATCGAGACTGCGATTTCTGAGAAGTGATGTGATGATGGAGCCCCGGCGCCGAAACAACCCCCGGAGATCGAATTCGTCGACGCGCCCGCCCCCCATCGTGGCCAGTACAACGATGCGTCCGTCGAAGGCAATCGACCGTACATTCTGGTTTAGATACGGCCCTCCGATAAAATCGACAATCACGTTGACGCCGAGCCCATCCGTCTCATCATGAACGCGGTCGGCGAAGTCCTCCAGCCTGTAATCGATGGCGATGTCGGCGCCGAGATTGAGACACACGTCGTGCTTGCCTTCTGATGCCGTTACAAGGACACGAGCACCGGTCATCTTCGCAAGCTGTATCGCTGCCGTTCCAACACCACTTGCCCCGGCGTGAATCAGCACCGTTTCATCGGATGAAAGACGGCCCAGCCAGTGCAGCGCTTGATGAGCCGTGAGAAAAACCTCGGGAATGGCAGCCGCTTCCTCAAAACTCATAGCCGGAGGTATCGGCATTACCATTGTTTCGGGAAGGGTCACATGCTGGGCATAGCCGCCGCCAGGCAGCAGGCCGAACACGCGATCGCCGGCAGACAGCGACCTGCCGCCACGCTCGACGACTCCCGCCATTTCGAGTCCCATGTATGGGCTCTCGCCTTTCGGTGGATGGTACTTCCGTTCCCGTTGGAAGAGATCCGCACGATTGAGCGCTG
>CBFGXY010000028.1:0-11254 GCA_965652945.1 uncultured bacterium | reverse complement strand
TTCTTGGCCCAGCGCAACAGTACCCGAAAGCGGTTCTGACAACCGTTGATGAAGACACTGTGTTCGCACTCGGGTTAGGTTCACGCTCTCTTTGTCACTGCGAGCCGGTCTTTTCATTGGGAAGCAATCCTTAAGAGCTAGCTCGGGCACGGTTCGGTCCGTGATATCCTCGGTTGGCGGCGCTTCGAGTCTGAAGCGGATCGCTTCGTCGCTTCGCTCCTCGCGATGACAAACGACTGGCAGGGCCGCTCCTGCTGCACCCGCCCTGTGCCATTGAGAGCCGGTTCATTTCCCTGGCGACGCAATCCATAAGAGCTTGGGCATGGTTACAGTCCGCGATAACCCCGGATGACGCCGTATTTAATCAGAATCGCATGGATCGCTTCGTCGCTTCGCTCCTCGCGATGACAAATACGAAAGAACCGCTCCTCCACCCCTTTGTCATAGCGAGCCGGTTCTTTTCACCGGCGAAGCAGTCCATGCGATGTCGGATCCAGAGCTAGCCCCAAAAACAGCGGGGCAGTATGGGGGCAGAAGGAGGCAAAACCTTGCAATAATGTGCAGTATTGTAGACAATTCCCCCGGATACAAAAAAGCCCCAGAATCGCTGTTTTCGGCGTTTCTGAGGCTGTTATGCGTGTTGCCCTATTAGGATTCGAACCTAAAACCTCCTGATCCAGAGTCAGGCGCTCTGCCGATTGAGCTATAGGGCATTCGCTACTCGGTCCCTCGGCCGCGGCCAAGAGTGTGCGGATAATACGATTCACCTACGCCGCTAACAACGGGGACGTTTCCATCCAAGCGACTGGGATGTCCTATTGATAGGTTCTTTATCGGCCCGATTCACAACAACTGAAATGCAGGCGGGTGATCGGATGACTCCGCGTAGTGATCGGATGACTTCACGCAGTGATAGGATGACTCCTCCGGTACCGGTCAGTCAACCGGTCCACGTCCTCGACCGCGGTGTGCCTCGCCTCGCGGTCCCCGGCGGTGACGCGGTCGCACCTCCAGATGTTCACGCAAGCGCTGCTGCTGCTCCGGTGTCAGTATGTCGGCCAGTTCCGCATGGGTAGAATCGATGAGTCGCCGCATTTCCATCCGATACTGCATCGAACGCTCGGCGGTGCGGGCTGCCGCGCCCGAGAGAATCTCGCGAATCTCTTCCTGCTGAGCCTCATCACGCGGCTCGATTCCACGTTCGAGATATCGAATGAAACCGCGCTCCGATCGGTAGGCAGCGATTCGTTCGATGCGCTGCTCGGACATCCGCGCATTGACCACGGCGCCCAGCACGACTCCAATAAGAAGCGTGGCAAAGATCACGAGGAAAGACTTGAGGCGGGCATTCATGAGTGTGTGTATCCCATGTATCCTAAGACGTCATCGAGGTACATCTCATTCGGTCAAATTGGACCACTCAGAAACGAATCGATCAAATCGGTAGAGGGGAGGCCTAAAGCAGCCTCCCAGATCGATGACGAGACGGAGAGGTCTCCAAACTGGATCGCATTGTAGATGCCGATGACCAGAGCCAGGACGGCAGCCGCAATCCCCACACGCGCGAAAATCCAGTCGAATGAATCTGCAATCGATCCAGACGGAAGCGGCACTGGTTGCAGCCGGCGCATCACCCGGTCACTGAAATACGGTGCAAACGAATCGGGTCGTGAGCGCCGGACATCGGACCGAAGCGCCTCCAATTGAGAGAGTTCTTCCTGCAGGCCGACATCGCGCGAAAGACGCTCCTCAAGTCGCCGGGCAGCTTCCTCCGATAGTTCACCTTCCAGATACATCAAAAGGTGTTCGAAGCTGTTGTGGTTTTCGTTCGTCATCACAGTGCCTAACTATATGTTCCGACGTTCTCTCTGAGTAAATCGATGGCGCGCTTGAGGCGGGACATCACGGTTCCCTGAGGGATTCCTAGTATCTCAGCAGTCTCACGGGTCGAGTATTCTTCCATCATCCTGAGCACGACGACTGCCCGGTGGTCCGGACTAAGTGACTGGAGTGCACGGTCAATGAATTCCCTGCGCTCCCCCTCTTCCAACGTCGTGTCGCGCTCAGCCACAGCCTCGGGTACGAAGTCTTCGTTGCTTCGAGGACTAAAGAATCGCTGCCGCCAGGTCCGACGTTTCTCCAGAGCTTTGAGCGACTGGTTGATTGCGATCCGCGTCACATACGTGCCCAGGCTGGAATCGCCTCTGAACCGATCCAGTGAGCGGTACAGTCGGATGAAGGTTTCCTGGCCGACATCATCCGCTTCGGGGCCTCGGCCGAGCATTCCTATCACAGTCGCAGCCACTTTTGTTTCGTATCTTTCAACCAATAGTTGGAACGCGCGCTCGTCACCTTGACGGCTGCGGATAATGAGCTCCTTATCAGGCGGCGCCATTCCATCTATGAGTTTCGAAATCGACAACTCGTTTCATAACGCGAGTAACATTAGATACGCTCTTGCATCGATTCATTCCACAACTCTTCTGATTCGTCTTAGAGGAACCTTACGGTGCCTCGACATGAGACATTGGTTTTTATCCGGCCATAATGGAATGAATGTCAGCCTATCAAGATCTAACTCATAGGAACGGACACATAATCGGTGGTCGCTATGAAACGTAAATCTCGAATAGTTATAACGGCGCTATTCTCGCTGATCCTGCTTGGCGCAGGAGTAAGCGAGACAATCGCACAACCACGTACTCAAAGCTACGCACGCCAGGACGTCGACCGCTCGATGGCCTATCTGACGAATGAGTTGGACCTCACCTCCGAGCAGCAGGATCAGATCCGGCCCATCATGCAAGCACATAGAGCTCGGCAGCAGGAGCTTGCGGATCAATTCGGGCGAGGCACGGGAACGCCGTTAGCGATGCGGCCCGAAATGAAGGAATTGCGGGATCGGACGCATGATCAAATCATCCCCTACCTCAATGAGGTGCAGCGGGAACGGTATGAGGAGCTTCGACAGTCTCCCGGCTTCATACGAGATGCAACTCCTGTTCTGCGTGGCCGTCGTGACGCGTGGCGAGGACCGAGGTCGAGAGGCTATCGTTCAAATAGACCCATGCGCAGACAGAGTGCGGCTCGGGCAATGGTGTACTTGACAGATGAACTCGACCTGACGGCGGATCAGCAAAGCCAGATCAAACCCATCATGGAAGAACATGTGGCGCGGCAAGCGGAACTCTTCCAACAGTTCGGACGCGGGACGGGTACTCCGCTCGCAATGCGTCCTGAAATGCAGCAACTGAGACAGGAGACACACGCCAGGATCGAGCCGATCCTGAATGAAGGGCAACTTGAACGGTATCGAGAACTGCAGGAAACACCGGGATTCAGGAGAGGATTCGACCGGCCGTTGCGCGATATGCGAGGATATCGATGGAGACGATAGCCGTGCTGCAGGCAGGGGAGAGGCCGGACACATCCCGAGTGTAGCCGTCCGGAAATATCCGTGCGATTTTGCAACGTCTCTCCAGACACGGAGTATCCGGCCATAAGACATGTTCTCCCGATCCGCAGGAACAAGCCCGAAGTGACGTCCATGAACCGCATGATCATTATAGCCATTCTGGTCGGAGGTGTCCTCTCGGGCTGCGACCTGTTCAAATCTGAAACGCAAGAAGAACCGTTTGGAGAGGTAACCGCTACTCTCAATGGAGCGGATTGGCATGCCTTTCCTCGGGCGACGGTCGTCTATACAGAAGAGGTCTATGTACCTCAGAATGATTCGATGCTGTCGATGCAGTTTGATGCGGTATCCATCACGGGTTTTAGAACCGGCGCGCTCGTGCTGACCTTTCCATACCGAGGACCTGGCGAGTACGTGATCGATTTCGACAGCGTGAAGATCGATCCCGATTCATCCGACGCGCGGCCCGACACACTCGCCTCCATTGTCTCCTTCTATGATACTCAGCATAACGTCATCAATGCACATCTCGTGCTGGAGGAGGACGACTCGTTCCGGGTGAACATCAATGAAGTGAATCGTGCGCTCGGTTACATACGAGGGCGATTTGATGGCACCCTGGTCTATCATGAAGGGCATCACGCGGGCTCACCTACACGGAATTATCCGGATACGCTGCGGTTCGTGGATGGAGTGTTTGAATCGGAGGTAGGATTCGTATCGGCGACGGAAAACGATTGATGCGCCACGTTCTACGAGCCCTCACTGGTCTAGAACCGGGGGTGCGTTGGGATCGGTGCTGCGATCATACAATTTTTTAAACCGCCGCATCCAAGTATGCGCAAGTGAATCACGAGACGTAGGCATCGCGAAGTGCTTTTTTGATCGGACGCGAGCTCAAGTTTCGGTTCGTGGGAAGTACGTGCAGTAGCAGGGGCCAACTGAGGCGCAACTAAGATTCTATCGACCAAACGCACCTCGGCAAATCATCGAGCATGGTGGCGCTCTTCAGGTAAGGTCTACTGGTAGTCATTTGGAGTTCACGTGAACGGCGTACGGATACGACGTGAAGTCCGCATCACCACCGAATCCTTATTGCCACGGAAACGATATTAGAATTGATTTAAGACAAAAGAGTCTTTTATCACCTGTTTCCGGCTCGTACATCAACAGGAGGCACCCATGAAGACCTTTTCTACATCTCTGCCCGCGATCGCACTGACCCTTTTCCTTTTTCTTGTTGCCGGCTGTCGTCCCATGGATGACGCCAACTCCGACCAGGGAGTCGCGGGCGTCCAACCGGCCGCACTCGAGTCAGAGAAAATCGTCGACGTTCAGCCACGTATTCGCGGTAACGTAGAACCTGCCGTCGTTGCGGAGGATGCGGAATCAAGCGTATATCTGCCGCCTGTAACCGGTGTCGAGTACGCGAAGGTAACCTACGCTCCGGAGGTCCCCCCCGTCATTCGACGGAATCATGCCACCAAAGTCGTGGTCGATCTGGAGGTGACGGAGGTCGTGAAGGAGCTGGCGGATGGCGTGCAGTACACTTTCTGGACGTTTGGCGACGAAGTACCGGGCCCCATGATCCGAGTCCGCGAGGGCGACATGGTCGAGCTCACGCTCAAGAATCATCCGGACAACATGTTTCCTCACAACATCGACCTGCACTCGGTCACGGGTACCGGAGGCGGTGCAGAAGCAACGCTCGTCGTTCCCGGAAAGGAGGCCACGATCCAGTTCCGTGCGCTGAGCCCGGGTGTGTTCGTATACCACTGCGCCACCGCGCCGGTCGGGCTCCACATCGCCAACGGGATGTACGGAATGATCATCGTTCAGCCCAAGGATGGCATGCCGGAGGTGGATCGTGAGTACTACGTAATGCAGAGCGAATTCTACACCGAAGGAGAGTTCAAGGAGAAGGGTCTGCAAGAGTTCTCACAGTCCAAAGCCCTCGCAGAAAACCCTGACTATGTGGTCTTCAACGGCGCCGTTGATGCTCTGACCGGTCCCCGTGCACTTCAGGCGGCTGTCGGCGAGAACGTGCGCATCTATTTCGGAAACGCAGGCCCGAACCTGACATCATCGTTCCATGTGATCGGGGAAATATTCGATTCGGTATACGGTGAAGGGGGTACGATGATCAGCCAGAAGGGAGTCCAGACGACGCTCGTGCCGGCCGGCGGTGCAACGATCGTAGAGTTCGAGGTCGATGTGCCGGGTCGCTACACGCTGGTTGACCACGCAATCTTTCGGGCATTTAACAAAGGAGCGGTTGGCATCCTTGAAGTGGCGGGACCACGCAATCCGGAGATCTACAGCGAGCAGCTCAGGCTTCAGGATTACAATCCAATCGAAGTTACCGAGGCGCGCAACTGACAAATCGGACCGCCGGTTCGCCTCAAGCGGATCGGCGGCCGTACCATCAAAACGGAGTCCATCATGAACCTGCCCCGACTCCTCTTCTTCTCGCTCATACTGTCGATTACCGCAGGCGCATCGATCTTCTTAGGGTCGATCCCCTCTCAAACGGGGGCCGACGCCACGCCCGAAGGGATGGTACTGGTTCGATCCGGATCCTACACGCCATTCTTTGATGTGGGATCAGAAGTGGGGACGGTCGAGGTTCAGGCGTTCTATCTGGATGAGACCGCCGTGACGAATGCTGACTTTCTCCAGTTCGTCCAGGAGAACGAGAGATGGCGCCGCTCCAACGTACCCGGCATCTTTGCCGACGAACGATACCTTCAACACTGGAGCGGAGATCTCGACTTCGACTCTGAGCTGGCGAATCGTCCGGTGGTGAATGTCTCGTGGTTCGCAGCACAGGCATATGCCGACTGGGTCGGGAAGCGCCTTCCAACCACGGCTGAATGGGAGTACGCGGCGTCGGCCAGTGAGTCGATGAAGGACGGCAGCAAGGACCCTGAGTTCGGTCGAAAAATCCTGGAGTGGTACAGCAGGCCTGCACGGACCAACGATGTACGATCCATCGCCCGCAACGCCCATGGCGTCTGGGACATGCACGGCCTGATCTGGGAGTGGGTCGACGACTTCAATGAGTCACTCGTGTCGGGCGACTCCCGCGAGAACATCGATATGGACCTGAAGCTGTTCTGTGGAAGCGGAGCGGTCGATGCCACCGATGGTTACGATTATCCGGGCTTCATTCGCTTTGCCTTTCGCGGTGGACTGGAAGGCAACTACACCGTTACCTCATTGGGATTTCGGCTGGCGAAGGACGTCCCGCCTGTCTGACGAACCCCTCAACCCGAGTTGAATCATGAAGAGAATTGTGCTCATACTGCTGGCGCTATCGACAGGGGTGTTTGCGGGGTGTGATTCGGGAAGCGATTCTCCGTTACCTGCTGCCACTGCGGTCTCGGATGCAAGCTCCCCTGCCGTATACGAGGTGCGCGGCCGCGTCGTCGATCTCCTCAGCGACGGTCGGACCATGGTGGTGGATCATGAGACGATACCCGGTTACATGGCGGCCATGACGATGCCTTTCGTATCACTGGATTCGGCCGAACTTTCGGATGTACGGATCGGAGATGCCGTTTCATTTCAGTATCACGTCTCACACGAAGGCATGTGGATCAGTGACGTGGAGCGTCTCGAACCCGATGCGATTGCCGTCTCGCCGACCGAAGAGGCCGAGCCCGAGTACGAAGATCCAACTGCCGAATCTCTCTTCTGGCTGGACGGCACCTGGACCGATCAGAAGGGAAATCAGGTTCGGTTGTCTGATTTTGAAGGCCGACCGGTCGTAATGTCAATGATTTTCACCAATTGCGGATACGCCTGTCCCATGATCGTCCGGGATATGAAACGGATCGGAGATGCCGTTTCATTTCAGTATCACGTCTCACACGAAGGCATGTGGATCAGTGACGTGGAGCGTCTCGAACCCGATGCGATTGCCGTCTCGCCGACCGAAGAGGCCGAGCCCGAGTACGAAGATCCAACTGCCGAATCTCTCTTCTGGCTGGACGGCACCTGGACCGATCAGAAGGGAAATCAGGTTCGGTTGTCTGATTTTGAAGGCCGACCGGTCGTAATGTCAATGATTTTCACCAATTGCGGATACGCCTGTCCCATGATCGTCCGGGATATGAAACGGATCGGCGCGCAGTTACCGGAGCATCAGGTGCAAGACGTACAATATCTGCTTGTCACACTCGATCCGGATCGCGATACACCCGAGATGATGCAGAAATTTGCCACTGCCCACCGCCTGGATGATTGCCAGTGGACTCTGCTCCGGGGAAGTAAGTCGCAGGTACGAATGCTTGCGGTGGCCCTCGGAATCAGCTATCGTCAGGAAAGTGACGGACAATTTGCTCACTCAAACCTGGTGACGATTTTAGATACTGCAGGCGAAATTGCCCATCAGCAGCGTGGTCTCGAGCAGGATGGGCAATCGTCAGCAAAAGTGATTTCGGATCTGCTCGCTGCCCAATCGAAGTAGCCATTTTTTACAACGCTCTCCGGCCTGACGTTCACATCACCCGCCATTAACCATTGTATGACCATGACGTTCAGAACACGATCAGTTGGAGATATTGTCGCAGAAGACTACCGTCGCGCAGGCATTTTTAGAAATTTCGGTATTGATTTTTGCTGCGGCGGCAATCGCACACTTTCAGACGTCTGCGAATCGTCCGGGATCGATGTGGCAGCAGTCGAGGAGGCGCTCGCTGTAAGCAATGGCTCCGACCGTACGGCGGCTCACATGCAGCCGGACCAATGGGCTCTCGACTTTCTGGCCGACTTCATTCGGAATGTGCACCACACGTACGTCCGAGAGAATCTGCCTGTGCTGCTGGAATTCGCGCGCAAAGTCGCGCGGGTGCATGGACATCAGCATCCGGAGGTCGTCGAGATAGACCACCTGGTTCAGAAACTGGCGGGCGAAATGCTCGAGCATATGAAGTCTGAAGAGGAGGTCGTATTTCCATATGTCTCGAAGCTTGTCGCGGCTGAGAAAAACGGCAATTCCGATTCACTCTCCCCTGAATCTCTTGCTGAACCCGTCGACATGATGGAAGACGACCATGAGCATACGGGGGCATTGCTGGCACAAATCCGCCGCTTGTCGCACGACTTCGTGCCACCCCACGATGCCTGCACGACCTACCGCGCGCTCTTCGCAAAGCTGGAGGAGTTTGAGGAGGATTTACATCGGCATGTTCATCTTGAGAACAACATTCTGTTTCCGAAGGCCCTCGCACTGAACGAATCCCTGCTTAGCCGCCGCACCGGCGCCTCGGCATGATAAACTAATCGATAGCACGCAACTGCTCGATGGAGCCCCGGCATCTTGTTTCGCCGGGGCTTTTTGTATTCGCGCAACCGGACATAAGCCTGTGGCGTTCCTGCTCAACGTTTAACCTATCGAGGGCGCCGTCCGGTCTCCATGAGTGATTCTAATATCATTCTGTACATCGCCACGAGTCTTGACGGATACATTGCCCGCTTGGATGGATCGGTCGACTGGCTGTTTACGGAGGGCGACTACGGCTATGACGAATTCTTCGAGACCATCGGTAAACTGTATATTGGCCGGAAGACGTACGAACAGATTCTCGGCTTCGAGCTCTGGCCATACGCCGAACGACAGACGTACGTCTTTTCACATGACGCTCCTGATCCTGATCCGCACGTCGTTCATCTCGACCAGGTCGATGCGCACGCCATCCGCCGGATCAATGGGGAAGGGGAAGGTCATGGATGGCTGGTAGGAGGCGGAGGGCTCATTGCCTCATTTCGAGAAGCGGACCTGATCGATGAGATGAGGATTTTTGTCCATCCAATTTTGCTCGGCTCCGGGATTCCCTTGTTCGAATCATCGCACAAGCAGTCGAATCTGCGTCTACTGGGTGAAACGGCGTTCTCGGACGGGCTGATCAGTCTCCATTACAAGGTCTGTCGTACGGATGGAAACAATCCCGCCTGATCCCTACTTGGTTAGGGCTGCGAAATTGAAAAACCTTCCCTGTCTGATCATCACATGCGCAATTTAAACGTGATTCTGGCAACCATAGCCGTTTTGATTGCCGGATGCCGTGGTACCGACGAACGCAACCGTTCCACCCTGACAGACCCCACACCCGATGCAGCGCCGGCGTTGGTATTGGATGATCTGACCACCGACCAACAGCTACTAATGATCGAGCATCTTCCACTGGGAGTCTCGTACGCCCACGTTCAAGCACGATTTCGCGACGTCGGGCCGGAGCAGCCCGAAGGGATGGGCACGATCGAGCACCTGACGGAGGCGTTCTTGAATACGCAGATCTGGGATCGGGACGTCGTCCTCGAGTTCAATTTCGAGAACGACTCGTTATACAGCTACTATTATCACCTCGAGGAGCTTGATTGCGAGGAAGCGGATAGCATTTACGCGCATTTGCAGGAGTTCTATGCGGATGCGTTTGGAAGCTATGACGAAGAGGATGGACGCGATCCGCCGTATCGATCGCGCTCCAGTTTCTGGGTAATGCAGGATCCGCCCGGGGGACTCGCAATCAGCCAGTCATATCGGACCGATGATTGTCGCCTCGGTTGGGGATTTCAAGAATCCGCGCCATGATGTGCATCCGCCAGCAGAACCACAAGGTCACATTCGAGGTAATATCCATCTATGGCGGGTGGGGGGATGTGATTTGGACCCTGGGCTCTTCACACACCGAAGGAATGCGTTTCGCTCTACGGGGAGTGTCTTGCGATTTGCCTCATGCAATATCGATCGCGAGCTTCCCGAATTTCAATCTTAAGTGAACGGGTGTGCATAGGATTCTCTTATCACCTCAGCTTACACAGGCAGAATAAATCAGGATCTCAAGGGCGCAGTGTAATCGATCGATGCGCTGCTCGCGGTTGAGCGCATAAAGCGCTTTCAACCTTAATAAATCAGCAGTTCAATAATCAGAGACGACGAATATGGCAGGTCATAATAAATGGTCAAAGATTAAGCGCAAGAAGGGAGTAGCAGATGCCCGACGCTCGAAGGTGTGGGCCCGTATTACGCGTGAGATCATGGTGGCCGCCCGTGACGGCGGCGGCGATATCAGCATGAACCCGAAGCTTTCCCTGGCAGTCGACAAGGCAAAGGCGGAGAACATGCCGAAGGACAATGTCGAGCGGGCCATCAAGCGAGGCACCGGCGAGATCGAAGGTGCCGAGTACGAGGAGATGACCTACGAGGGTTATGGTCCCGGAGGCGTCGCCGTATTTGTTGAGACCCTTACGGATAACACGAACCGTACCGTGGCGGAGGTTCGTCACGCATTCAGCAAGGCGAATGGTTCGCTCGGGAAGTCGGGCTCAGTCGCCTATTTGTTTGATCGGAAGGGTGTGATCGAGGTCGATGCTGAGGGGCAGGATGAACTGACGCTCTTCGAGCTCGTTGCCGAGGCGGGAGCTGAAGACATGGTCGAAGACGAGGGCAGCTTCATCATCACAACGCCGGTCGAAGCCTTTGATCAGGTGCAGACGGCGCTGTCTGAAGCTGGGATTGCTGCTCCAGAAGCCACACTTGTGCGCATGCCGACTACGACGGTCACATTGGATGAAGAGACGACTCAAAAAGTAATCAACCTCGTCGAAGCGCTGGAAGATCTCCAGGATGTGCAGGCCGTCTATACCGCTCTCGAGGTGGAAGGAGAAGCCTTCGCCGCAGTTTCTTGAGGTAGGAGGATCGGGTCGCCTTGCGCGGCCCGGCGGTTCTTGGGTACATTCGGGCACGCGTATCAGCTCTCAGTGCCCTTAGCTATCTCTTCTCGGCATGCTCGTCCTCGGTATCGATCCCGGATCACGTATTACAGGTTACGGATT
>CBFGXY010000027.1:0-11329 GCA_965652945.1 uncultured bacterium | reverse complement strand
CTTTCGTTCGCGGCTACAGCATCTCGAATATGCACCCGAGCGAATGTTCTCCCACTGAGTCGGGAGCCTGCGCCGAGGCCGATCGTCTTGTGGGGACCCGCGCCGCGCTGGCAAGTCTCGAGCTGCGACTGCCGTTCCTGGGTACGGAGCAGTTCGGACTGTTCAATTTCCCCTACCTGCCGACGGAAATCACACTCTTCGCCGATGCAGGACTAGCGTGGACGGACGAAGAACCACCGGTACTCGAGTTCAAGCGACACTCTCCCGAACGGATCCCGGTGATGAGCGTCGGGACCTCGGCTCGAATCAACCTTCTGGGAGCACTGGTTTTCGAGATATACTATGCGTATCCGTTCCAGCGGCCTCAGAAAGGTGGTCATTTCGGTTTACTGTTGACTCCAGGGTGGTAATCATAATCACCTTCCCATGGAAGTCTGGCCGGAAAACAAAAGTTAATTGGCCTTCCGATTCAGGAATTGTCGAAATTGAATCATATCCTGATCATGTTTCCGGAATCAAGACTTCCTTGTGTCTCAGGTGCACGACATTAGCAATTCCGACGACCGTTATCTTGAGGTTCGAGACTGGTTATTCAGACTCGACCCTGAGCGCGCTCATCACTTTGCGGCGATTGCGGGACGGCTCGGGCACCGGTTGGCGCACCGGTATCTCGAAAAAGAATTCGAATTCGAGCATTCGTCTCTGGAGCAATGGGTCTGGAAGAGGCGTTTTGCAAACCCCATCGGTTTGGCTGCAGGGTTCGATAAGAATGCCAGACTGATAGGCTTCGCGAACACCATCGGGTTCGGTTTCACGGAGGTCGGATCCGTCAGCGCACTCCCCACTCGCGGTAATCCCCGCCCACGGCTGTTTCGGTTGCCCGAAGACGAGGCGCTCATCAATAGGATGGGCCTCAACAATGCAGGTGCGCGTCGCATTGCCGCTCGAATCCGACGGGCACGATCGAGCATCTCTTCTCCGATCGGCATCAACATTGTAAAATCCAACCGACCCGGCATATTGGGACAGGCCGCGATCGACGACTTTGTTGCCACCTTTACCCGCGCCGCACCGCTCGCAGACTATCTCACCGTCAACATTTCGTGTCCCAACACCTCCGATGGAAAGACGTTCGAAGAACCGGATGCGTTCGAACCATTGATTCGCACCCTAATGGAGGTGCGCGCCGAGATAAACAGCGACGTGCCGGTGCTGGTCAAGCTGTCTCCTCCACCGACGGCCCGTGTGGTGTTCGACAGCGTCGTGGAAGAGATCGTTGCGATTAGCATGGAGCATGGGGTATCAGGATTCGTCGCATCGAACACAGCATCCGATCGGCAGGGATTAAAGACCGACCCCGCTCGGTTACACGAGATCGGACGTGGGGGATTAAGCGGACCGCCGATCGAAGAACGGTCGACCCAACTCATTCGCTACCTCTATGCGAGAACGGGAGGGAAAGTCACCATCATCGGCGTCGGCGGGGTGCGATCAGGTGAGACCGCCTATCGGAAAATCCGGGCAGGGGCATCACTCGTTCAACTCTACACATCGCTCGTATATGAGGGCCCGCAGGTCGTACAGCGCATTAAACAAGAGCTGCTTGAGTGTCTGACGCGTGATGGCCACCGGAATCTGCGATCCGTCATCGGACAGGATGTTCGGGACGATCCCGACCGGTTCATACGTGCCATCCCACAGAGCGAATGAATTGGGCACAGGTGCCGCATCATTATTCTTTTGTATTATCCACGCCTCAGTGACAGCCCTAAAGCACGCATTCACACATGCCAGCAATAGTCGAATTTGAAACGATCCCTCAGATGTTCAACAATCTGGTGGCGCACTATGAGGGTCGCCGCCGGACCGCGTTGAGCTACAAGAATCGCACGACGAAGGAATGGGTGGATATCAGTTGGGAGGAGTTCCGCGACCTCGTACACGCGATGGCGGGCTATCTCCACAAGCAGGGCATGCGAAAAGGCGATCGAGTGGCAATCCTTTCGGAGAACAGACCGGAATGGATGATCACCGACATGGCGACACAGATCATCGGAGGGGTGAACGTCTCACTTTACACGTCTTTGCCTGCGACACAGGCGGGGTTCATTGTTGCCGATTCGGGGTCAATAGTGTTCATAACCTCGACATCCATTCAACTCAGAAAGGCCGAGCAAATTTTCGATGACTGCCCGGAGTTGAAGGAGATCATTACGATGAGTGAGATGCGGTCGGAGCATCCGGACTATGTTACCGCGTGGGATGACGCCCTGGAAGTGGGCCGAGCCTATTGGAAGGAGAACGAGGGTATGCTTTCCTCCCTCGCGCAGGAGGTCACACCCGAAGATCTAAGCGCTCTCATTTACACCTCGGGTACCACCGGCCAACCTAAAGGAGTGATGCTTACGCATCGAAACTTCGTTTCGAATACGCTGGCATCCCTCGACCGCGTGCCTTTTTTCGAGACCGACCATCACCTGTCTTTTCTTCCTCTCTGCCACTCATTCGAACGAACGGCAGGGTATACGGCAGTCCTTT
Source organism: uncultured bacterium (assembly GCA_965652945.1). GTDB lineage: Bacteria > Bacteroidota > Rhodothermia > Rhodothermales > CAZKDQ01 > CAZKDQ01. The sequence continues at coordinate 8,791 of CBFGXY010000027.1, read as the reverse complement.
CATGCGGCGCCAGGATTACGTTTGCTGAGAGTATCGACACCGTCTCGGCGAATCTGGTAGAAGTCTCGCCCACGGTGATGATCTCAGTACCGCGCCTTTTTGAGAAGGTATATACGGCGGTTTCGAAGTCGGTCGAGGAAGGGTCCGGAGTAAAGAAAAAGATATTCAACTGGGCGATCGCGAAGGGTACGAAGGCCGCGCAAGCCCGCAAAGACGGGAAAGGCCCTGGCCCGATCCTGAGCGCGCAGCAGCGTCTGGCGCACAAGCTTGTGTTTTCTAAACTGCATGAGCGTTTGGGCGGTAATCTGCGATTCGCCGTCTCAGGAGGGGCGGCGCTTCCTAAACGAATCGGAGAGTTCTTCGAGGCAGCGGGGATAACGATTATCGAGGGGTACGGCCTGACCGAAACCGCTCCCGTGCTTACAGTGAGTCCTACCGAGAGACCTCGATATGGAACCGTGGGTCACGTCATTCCAGGAGTTACGGTAGCGATCCAGGACCTGGAGACGGGCAAGATCATCGGCACCCAGAAGGGCGATGATTACCCATCGGATCTGACAACAGGTGAGGGCGAGATCATCGCGCGCGGCCCAAATATCATGAAGGGCTACTGGAACAGCGAAGAGAATACGCAAGAGTCAATCGATCCCGATGGATGGTACCATACGGGCGATGTCGGCCGCTTCGATGATGGGTATCTTGTCATTACCGACCGCATCAAGCACATGCTGGTTTCTCAGGGCGGCAAGAACATCTATCCCGGCCCGATCGAGGATCAGTTCAAAACCTTCTCATTTGTCGATCAGATTATGATCGTGGGAGAGGGGCGCGAATTTTTGACAGCCCTTGTCGTTCCCAACATGGACTCGCTGGCGGCGGTCGCCAGAGAGGCGGGACTGAGCTACAATTCCGACGAGGAGCTGCTTCAGCTCGACAAGGTCAAGGAACTCTTCGCAAACGAGTTTCGAAGGTACTCGCGTGGGGCGGCGGCACATGAAAAGATTCGGGACTTCGCACTTCTATCGGAGCCGTTCACCGTGGAAAACGGAATGCTTACTCCCACGATGAAACCGCGGCGAAAGCAGATTGAAGCGCACTATGCCTCGTTGATCGATGAGATGTACGCCAATTTCGGACGGTAGCTTAAAGGAAGTGCACTTCACTTAACGGGTTAAGAAGTGTCTGGGCGGATGCGAATTGGCGTTGAAACCGGTCGGTTGCTTGGAAGGAATCCCTCATAGGCGTTATTTTGGATCCTTGCCGATAAGACAAGCGTTTTGATATGCTGATCTCGGGGTGTGGCGCAGCCCGGTAGCGCGCGTCGTTCGGGACGACGAGGTCGTGGGTTCAAATCCCGCCACCCCGACATTATATGCGGGCCGTTATCGATAGCGATAGCGGCCCTTTTTTTGTCAGGATAACGGATACAAGACGGCTCGCCTCGGGCTGACACCTTTTGTAAAATAGGTGGTGGGCGGGCGCTTTTCGGATCGATTGAAAAGTCGGCAGGTAATCTCGCGTAGGTCCAACGACGAGGTTATCTATGATGTCCCGACATACCGCTGGATTACCAAGTCAGCCCGACTCCCCGGATTACCCTCGCGAGCCCGAGAGGCCCGTTCCGATCGAAGATCCGGATGCTCCGAGTTACCCCCGAGTCCCCGATTATCCTGGATCGCCTGATAGTCCCGATCCTGGTTATCCTGACGAGCCTGAAATCCCGGACGAACCAGATCCGGATCGCCCTCAGGAGCAATGATGCGAGGCGTATTTACCTGAACAATTCCTGATAGGCACATTCAGGTCTTGCTTGGATGTAGAAGGATGTCTGCGAACCGCTCGCTGCCAAACTGGCACTAAGGTGCCTGCGGCACGGTCTTCGTCATATTAATAGACGCGCTTCAAGCGCATCCATATATGACGATTTGACTGGAGACTATAGATGCAGTTACAGAAGTTTACCATTAAGGCGCAGGAGGCCGTGCAGCAGGCGCTCGAACTGGCTGCCTCGAAAAACCATCAGGGTATCGAGCCTCCGCATCTCATGAAGGCTTTTCTTCGCGATGAGAATGGGATCGTGGTTTCCATCCTCAATCGCCTCGGAGCGAATATCGCCGTAATCGATGAGAGGTCCGATGCCGCGATGGATTCCCTTCCCGTAGTAACAGGAGCGAGCGTATCCGGCCAGTATGTTGGTCAGGACATGAAGAAAGTCTTTGACCGCGCCCTCGCTGAGGCTGAAATCCTGAGCGATGAGTACGTATCGAGTGAGCATCTGCTCATTGCCCTCGCTGAATCGAAAGAGGCTGTCGGTCAAGCGCTACAGACACAGGGTGTGACTAAGGAATCCATCCTTGGTGTGCTCCGCGATGTTCGCGGCAACCAGCGTGTCACCGATCAACATGCCGAGAGCCGATACGAGGCACTGAAGAGGTATTCTCGTGATCTGAATGATGCAGCCCGCAAAGGCAAGATCGACCCCGTTATCGGGCGCGACGAAGAGATTCGTCGACTGCTTCAGATTCTCTCGCGCCGTACCAAGAATAATCCCGTACTCGTCGGAGAACCCGGAGTCGGGAAGACCGCTATTGCCGAGGGTCTGGCTATCCGAATCGTGCATGGCGATGTCCCTGAGGGACTGAAGGACAAAACGGTCGTTGCTCTGGACATGGGCGCGCTCATCGCCGGGGCCAAATACCGAGGGGAATTCGAAGACCGTCTTAAGGCTGTAGTGAAAGAAGTTGCCGACTCCGACGGAGAGATCATCCTCTTCATTGATGAGATTCACACTCTCATCGGAGCCGGTGCTGCCGAGGGCGCGATGGATGCCGCCAATATTCTCAAACCTGCGCTCGCCCGGGGAGAGCTTCGCGCGATCGGAGCTACGACGCTCGACGAGTATCGCAAGTATGTGGAAAAGGACAAAGCCCTGGAGCGTCGCTTCCAAATGGTTATGGTGGATGAGCCATCGGTAGAGGATTCCATATCAATCCTGCGCGGCATCAAAGACAGGTACGAGGTGCACCACGGTGTCCGGATTCAGGACGAGGCCATCGTCGCAGCGGCAGAACTAAGTCACCGCTATATCACCGATCGCTTCCTTCCTGATAAGGCCATTGACCTCATCGACGAAGCCGCGGCGCGGTTGCGCATTGAAATCGACTCGATGCCGGAAGAGCTCGACCAGCTTGAGCGGCAGGTCCGACAACTCGAGATCGAGCGCGAGGCGGTCAAGCGGGATCAGGCCGACGACAAGTTGGCGCAGATCAACGAAGAGATCGCCAACCTGGAGGAGCAGCGGACCGAGCTGCGCGCGAGATGGCAGGAAGAGAAAGAGCTCATTCAGTCCGTCCAGAAAGCCAAAGAACAGATTGACGGTCTCAAGACGGAAGCAGAAAATCTGGAACGGCAGGGAGAATACGGCCAGGTTGCCGAGATCCGCTATGGGCGCATCCCCGAGCTGGAGCAAGAGATCCTCGATCTTCAGAAAGAACTCGCCAGAATCCAGGAGAAGGGCTCCCTGCTGAAGGAGGAGATCGATGGTGAGGACATCGCGCAGATCGTCTCGAGATGGACGGGGGTCCCGGTGTCTCGCATGCTCGAGAGCGAGCGGGCCAAGCTCATCCGAATGGAAGAAGAACTCGAAAAACGAGTCGTTGGCCAGCGAGAAGCCGTCGAGGCCGTGTCGGCAGCGGTTCGGCGAGGACGTGCGGGCCTTCAGGAAGAACACCGTCCGATCGGGTCGTTCATTTTCCTTGGAACCACAGGTGTTGGAAAGACGGAGCTGGCGAAGTCTCTGGCCGAATTCCTGTTCAACGACGAACACGCCATGGTCCGGATCGACATGAGCGAGTACCAGGAACGCCACACGGTATCTCGTCTGGTGGGCGCTCCTCCGGGCTATGTCGGTTACGAAGAAGGAGGGCAGTTAACCGAGCTCGTTCGGCGCCAACCGTACTCGGTGGTATTGTTGGATGAGATTGAGAAGGCCCATCCGGAAGTGTTCAACATTCTCTTGCAAGTCCTCGATGACGGTCGCCTGACGGATAACAAAGGCCGAACGACCGACTTTCGGAACACGATCATCATCATGACCTCCAACCTGGGCTCCGAAATTATTCGAGACCGACTGGAGGCAGTCGATGGTGAGATGTCCGCATCGGCTGAAGAGAGGCTGCGCGCTGAGATTCAAAATCTGCTCAAGCAGACTCTGCGCCCTGAGTTTCTGAATCGAATCGATGAGATCGTGATGTTCCGGCCCCTCGGAAGGGATCAGATCCGCGAGGTTGTCGACATCCAGCTCGGGCATGTGCGCAGGATTGCCTTCGACAATCATCGCATCACGCTCGAGTTCAGCGATGCGGCCAAAGACTGGCTGGCAGATCGTGGATTCGACCCGGCATTCGGTGCTCGTCCTCTTAAGCGCGTCATACAGCGCGAGGTGACCAACAAACTTGCCGAAGAGATTCTTTCGGGTTGGCTGCAGGCCGGCGAGACCATAGCGATCGACGTTCCTGCAGACGGCTCCGGGCTGATCTTCGAGCATGTGGCTGAACCTACCCCAGCCGGCTAACTCGATCGAGTCAGGGCGATACCACGTATTCCAGTGCGACGCCCGGGCCGAGGGGCCATCCGAATGTTATCCACAGCACTAACAATAGTGTGCTGACAATCCCAAAGGCGATGGAGTACGGCAGCATCACCGAGATGATGCTGCCGATCCCCGCCTCTCGATCGTACTTTTGTGCGAAGACGATAACGAGCGGGAAGTACGGCATCAACGGAGTCAGCACGTTCGTAAATGCGTCGCCCAAGCGATAGGCAGCCTGCGTGGTCTCAGGAGAATAGCCCAGCAGCATCAACATTGGTACGAAGACCGGGGCCATGAGCGCCCACTTAGCCGAGGCACTTCCAATGAAGAGATTAATCACGCTCGCTACCAGCACAAAGGCCACAATCAGTGGTAGCCCAGTGAAACCGATATTTTGAAGCATATCCGCTCCCGAGACGGCAACGATTGAGCCCAGGTTCGACCAGTTGAACAGCGCGATGAAGTGGGCGGCCACGAATGCGAGGACGATATATATCCCCAGGTCCGACATCGAGGCGGCCGTCATCTTCGTGACGTCCTTATCGGATTCAATCTTCCTCGTGACGATACCATATGCCAGTCCCGGCAAGAGAAAGACGATAAACATCAGCGCCACGATTGCGCGATAAAAGGGGTCGAGCTCACCTGCCGGACCGCGAAGCGGTGCACTCTGTGGTACGACCAGCAAGGCAATGCCTGCAGTCGTCAGAAGCATTACGATCCCCGCGATCCACAATCCCTTCTTCTCATCGGCGCTCAGCGATTCGCTCGAATCCAGCTCGAGGTCCTCCGGCGGCGAGTATTTTCCCAGATAAGGCTCGACGATGAACTCGGTGACTGCCCATCCGACCAGGACGAACACCGGGACGAGCGCGATCATCAGATAATAATTCGCCGTCACGGGAACCGTATAGGACGCATCGATCATCTGCGCGGCCGGTTCGGTAAATCCAGCCAGCAGCGGATCGAGCGATGTCAGTGACAGGTTGGCGCTGAAACCGGCGGATACACCAGCGAAGGCCGCAGCCAGGCCCGCCAGTGGATGACGACCCACGCCCCAGAAGAGGACCGCACCCAACGGAATGACCACGACATAGCCTGCATCCACCGCGAGACTCGACATCACACCTGCAAACACGATCGCGGCTGTCAGGAGTGATCCCGGTACACTGCGCACAAACGCGGTGAGTGCGGCCGAAATGAGCCCCGTTTTGTCTGCCACGCCAATCCCCAGCATGACGACAAGTACAAGTCCGAGCGGAGGGAACGAGGCAAACGTCTGAGGCATCTCCACCAGCAGCCTCTGGATGTTCTCAGCCGAGAAGAGGTTTTCGGCTGTAATTACCTCTCCAGTCCCTGGATGCACCACCGATACACCGAGCGCCGCGGCAATGGCAGACGACACCATCACCAGCCCGATGAAAATGACGAACAGTGTCACTGGATCGGGCAGGGCGTTTCCGCCGCGCTCCACCAGATTCAGCATTCGAGCTGAAAATCCACGTTGCTTAGAACGGTCGCTGAGATTGTCTCGACGATCTTGATCAGCCATGAAGGGAATCGTAAAAAATTGGAGGTGTCAACGGCTCGAGCGAGCCTCGATCAATTAGATTCGGTCTGCAATGGACGTGACCGGAGAAATGGGATTTCGTCTTTTGCGGCTTCTTCGGGGCCTACGCTCAAACGGATGTATTTGAGGATGCGACGATATTCATCCGCCCAGCTTTCGGGCTCGGTAAATCCGTGGTCTTCGACCGGATATACGGCCATTTCCCAGTCTTCCTTGCCGAGTTCGATCAGCCTTTGCGCCAGTCTGACTACGTCTTGAAACTGCACATTGACATCCACGATGCCATGCGCGAGCAATAGCGGGTCTTCAAGTCCTTCAGCAAAATAGATGGGAGACGATCGGCGATAAGCGAGCGAGTCCTCCGCAGGCGTATTCAAGATGTTCGATGTGTAGCCGTGATTATAGTGTGCCCAGTCAGTGACGGAGCGCAGTGCGGCTCCGCCGCCGAAGTGCTCAGACTCCGTGAAAAGCGCCATCAGCGTGATAAATCCGCCGTAGGAGCCACCATAAATGAAGACTCGCTCGGGGTCGATCTGATGCTCGTCCTGTAGGTAGCGCGAAGCATCCACGTAGTCCTGCAGGTCACGGCCTCCCATATGTCGGTAAATTGCCGTCCGCCAGTCTCGTCCATAACCGCTCGAAGCCCGGAAGTCTACGTTGAGCACAACGTATCCGAGATCGGTCAGAAGGTTATGAAACATGTACTCACGGAAATAATTGCTCCAGCCGTGATGCACGTTCTGGAGATAACCCGCACCGTGTACGAAGAGCACCGCAGCACCATTCGGCTGCTCGGGTCTGAAGATTTGCGTCGGCACGTCCACACCGTCAGACGCCTCGATGTGGATGATCTCTCCTTCTCTCCAGTTGTAGCTTAACCATTCATCGGTCGGTGAATGAGTGATGCGCCGGGTTGTACCAGCCTGGCGAAGATCCGTTTGTACGTAAATCTCCGGGGGCTGAGTGGTAAATGAGTGCAGGATCGCGAGTGATTCTTCGCGAGGATCGAGCACGAAGTCGTTCATGCCGCGCATCGATGTCAACCTGGTTCGTGCACCGCCGTCGACAGGCATGCTGTAAAAGTGGCGCACGAAAGCCGATTCCTCACTCGAGGTGAAAAACCATGTACTCCCATCCTGTGAGAGTTGAGGGTCGAAAATCTCAAACTCTCCATTGGTCAGCCTGCGACGTTCACCTGACAGGATGTCTACAACATAGAGATGGCTGTATCCCGATACCTCACTCTGGTAGAAAAGACGACGGCCGTCGGGCAGCCAGCCCATCGATGGAGCCCACCATGACACCCCCGGGCCGCCGATCCAGGCCTCATCATGTTGACGATCCAGGACGGTTAATTCACCTGTCTCAGGTGTCAGACGCACGATCCATCGCGTTTTGTTATCGCGCGCACGAACGTCCATCACCGCATACGCCCCGTCGGCACTCCACAACATTCCGGATGCGAACAGATCCCTGCGGGTGCGCGAACTATCCGCCTCTATTCCCATCTGTCGGCGGTACTCTGGTACATCATACGCTCCCGGCAGCTGATGCAGATCGACGGTGTACGTCGTGTCCCGGTTCAAATCCTGGATATAATGCTGGGACGTTGCCACTGGACTTCCGACTTTGGGCCGCGCATCAAGGTTGGTGGCATAACCCGTTTCCGTTACATATGCGTGGACTTCGGTTCCGCCACTGGCCGATGGAGGTCTGGATATGGCGATATTCACGTACCGCCCATCTGGCGAAAGCTGTAATTGTTGGATGGTGCCCTCACCGTAGTAGAACGTCGGGGGCAGTTGCCGCGCCTTTTGATCCTTCTCCCGCGATGCGTCTCGCGCTTCACGTTCCGCCGTTTGCTTGCGGATATAATCGATCAGTTCCTGCTCCTGCTGAAAAAGGAATTCCTGCTGTGCCGACCGCTCGGAATCGGACGGTTCCTTACCTCTACGCAGATCCGTTAACTGTCTTTCAAGTCCGGTAACGAGATCCCGACGGAACAGATTGTTGCCCCGCCTGAAAACGACGGCCGTACCGTCAGGTGTGAAGCGCGGATTGCTTTCACGTTCGAGAGTTTGCGTCAATCGCTGCGTGCTTCCATCGAGACGATTGAAAATGAATATATCGCCCGCTTCTTCGAAGACCTTACGCGAGAAGTCGGCATTATAAATATGCGATCCGTGGCTCCATCCGCTGAACCTTGTTGATGGCAGCCGGCGCTGCTCCGGAGCAACTTTTACCGGCGTGGTTGATCCCCGCTCGACCATGTACAGCGAATCGGCCGGGAACTCGCCCTTCGGATTCCACCAGAAATAGAGTGCGGAGCCGTCCTCGGCCCAGCTCACGTTCCGGGGCCAGGACCCGATCCACGTTTCCGGCGCCTGCATGATCTGGTCGACCGTCAGCGATGATTCTTGTGCGTGAAGTGCCAGAGTTGAGAGCATCAACAGCGGGAGCACGCCGGCAAAGCGGTAAAGCATCGGGAATAGGAATTGAACGGCAGGTTCTGGATGAAGCTCGAAAATACGCGGTCGAAGTCAGACTTTCCGGTTAAAGAGTCATCGTATCACTTCGCGTAGTCATCGTATCGCTTCGCGTAGTCATCGTATCACTTCACGTAGTCATCG
>CBFGXY010000026.1:0-11606 GCA_965652945.1 uncultured bacterium | reverse complement strand
GGAATAGTGGCCCCCAACCGAGACCTTCGATTACTTGTACCGGTACACGATACGCACCTTGGTCAGGACTTGCATTACGATCCGCCCGGCGGCCGCGCGGTCTCTCTTACCAAGCGCCCGCCCGATCCGCGGCGTTGTGCCGTAGGCGAGAAAGTTGAAAACGAGGAATGAGAGGGAGAAAACCGATACGTTTACTCCCAGCGCGGCCAATGGAACGGGTCCAAGCCGCCCAACGAACACGGTATCGACCAGCGACACCAACGGATCGGATGCCAGGGCGCCGAGGGCCGGAATGGCGAGATTAAATATTTCACGGTCGAACGGGCTGCGCCTAAAGCTCCGTCTCAAGGACATCTTATCCTATCGAATCAGTCCGGTAGGAAACACGATCGGACTCTCGTTGCCGTCGTTTCCAACAGCAGCCACACCGAAGAGATAGTTATCGATGATGATGTTCTCGAGGGTGTATTCGTTGACCGTTCCCACGTACCGGCTGTGCTGCCACTGCGGTGCCGTCGTCTCGCGCCAGTAGACGCGGTAACCGGCCAGCGTAGGACTCTCGACCGGATCCCACCGAAGCGTCGTGGACGGCTGCACCGCCCCTCCGATTCGCACGTTTCCCGGCGCCGGCGGTGCCCACGCCAGCGATGCCAGAACGGTGGCGTTCAACGACGTAAGCTTCGCGGCATAGTCGAAGTTAACAGCCTCGATAACGTCGCCGTAGTGTATACCGTTTTCTACCCGTAAATCTTGATGCTGGCGATCGTAATTTTCATGTGTCTCCATGATACGCACGGCAGGGAAACCGGCATCGTTGAAGGGCCGATGGTGCCCGCCGCGTCCGAACCGGTCAAGTCGGTAAATCATGATCGCATCGAGATTGGAGAAGCACTCGTCGGCGATTCGATCGACATATCGCGCGACCTGACGCGAAGGTCCGTCTACCTCGCCTCCGAAGAAACGCCGTCGCTGATGATCTCCGTGCATATCCGTTGCGGGCACGGGTTCGGAGAAAACGCGGAAGGTGGAATTGTCGACGACGCCGTCGATCCCTTCGATATTCCCGATCATGTCGTTGTTCATAACGGCGATGACGTCCCATCCGTCCTTGAGCGCCACATTGGCCATTATCTCGCCGCCGAAAAGACCTTGCTCCTCGTCCGAGAGGCCGGCAAAGACGATCGAGCTCCCGAATTCATATTGCGTAAGGATGCGCCCAGCTTCGATCGTCCCCGCCATGCCCGATGCGTTGTCATTTGCACCCGGTGCATCAATTTCGCCATCCATCACATCAGAGGCGCGTGAATCGATGGCGCCCGTCATGATGACGTAGCGGTTTGGATGCGTGGTTCCTCGCAGGACGGCAACGACGTTGACCACCCATGTGTCCTCCGGAATCCGCGAGTTCCCCTCTGCCGGGATGAGGGATCGCTGGTAGAAGACCTCGAGACAGCCCCCGCAATCGGCCGAGATGCGGTCAAACTCTGCCTTGATCCATCGGCGGGCGGCACCGATCCCGCGCGTGTCGGAGATGGTATCGGATAGCGTGTGGCGCGTTCCAAATCCGGCGAGCGTGCGGATGTCCGCTTCTATTCGCTCGGGGGATGCTGCGGTGGCGATGTCGTAGAGGCGACCATCTGTGGCCGGCGGTGGTGTCTGCCCGTCCGCCGGAACGGACGCGAGTATCAGGACGGCTGCCAGAAGTATGGAGCGCATCGGATAAGGGGTTTATCATTCGGATACGTGAAGGTACGCTGCAAATCTGAGAGACCGGCAGAACGTGGGCTAATTCCGCACGACTCGGTCCGGAGCTTGATCAGGCAGTACATGCGTCCGTACTGCTCTGCTTATCCGAATAAGTGATCAAATTGCTTCAGCAGGCTTTCGCCCTGGTGTCTCCTCAGCAGGAAAACTCCGGACGCCAGGTACAAATCCCGGCGCCCGGAACCTCCTCAATGACACGAGCCACATTCGGAATTACAATCCCGCTCCAGCGATCGAAACATCACATCCCGGCGGCCTGCTCCGATCGCCGCCGCGCTTCACCGAAGTCCTGTCCTTCTTTCCACTGCGGGCGAATGTCTGAGGTGGCGAGACGATGTCCCAGCCGCAGCGCCACACGCGTCTGCTGAATTAACCCGCCGAGTGGAGTATCGGCGCTCAGCGTATCGCTCGGCTGGTGGTAGCGGTGCTGTCGGTACTCATTCATCACGCGTGCTCCGTAATCAGAATCCTGCCCGATGAAATCCATCCCGGTGTTGAGGAAGACTGCCGGAACGCCGCCACGGGCGAAGTGAAGCTGGTCGCTACGAAAGAAGAGCCCCTGGTTGGGCTGATTGTCCGGCGAAACCGTCATATCCTCCTGGCGCGCCGCATCCCGCAACAGTACTTCCAGATCGCTTCGTTCGGCACCGATCCCTACGATATCACGTGTGGGGCCGAAGAGATTGCCGCTGTCGACGTTGATGTTGGCAATGGTGTGCGCGAGCGGAATGACTGGATTCTGTGTGTAGTACTCGGCTCCCAACAAGCCTGATTCTTCTGCCGTCAGCGTGGCGAACAACAGCGTTCGATCCGGCCGCTCAGGCATCCTCGTAAAAGCGTCGGCGATGGCCAGCATCATCGAGACGCCGGTAGAATTGTCCACCGCACCGTTGTAGATCCCGTCTTCGCCTCTGGCCTCGGCCTCTTCGTCGATGCCAAGGTGGTCATGATGTGCGGTGTAAATGATGGCTTCATTCGGCGCGCGGTTGCCGGTGATCTTCCCGATCACGTTGGTGCCATTGAAACGCCGGGTCTCGAACTCCATTTCCAACTGCGCCCGAACAGGCAGCGTTTGCGGCTGGAAGTCGCGCGTTGCAGCGGCGTCGAACCATGCTTCGAGTGTCGTGCCGCTCATTCCCGCAAGTTGTCGTGCGGATTCCTGGGTGATCCATCCTTTCAGGTCCATTGGCCGCTCATCCGACTCGGCAAGCTGGATCTGCTCTCCACGGGCGCCATTCGAGAGCACGGTGAACGGATATCCCGCCGTTTCCTCGGTGTGGATGAGAAACATTCCGGTAGCCCCGCGCCGCCGCGCTTCCTCATACTTATATGTCCAGCGGCCCGCATAGGTCAGCGTATCGCCCTGGAAGAGCTCAGGCTCCTCATCGGTCGCAGGCGGATCATTTACGAAGCCGATCAGGATTTTGCCCGTGACGTCGACATCCTTGTAATCGTCCCAGTCGTATGCGTCGGACTGCACACCGTAGCCGACGAAGACGAGCTCTCCATCGATCGATGCTGCGTTGGCATCGAGATCGGTCGAAGCAATGAATTCGTCGATGAACGTGAGCTCGACCGGTTCGCCATCCTCGGGCGTAAGCGTGAGTTGGCCGATCGACGTCGGGGTGGATCCCAGCAGCGGCACGCGCTGATAGAAGGATCCGTCGGGCATTGCACCTTCAAGTCCGATCGCTTCCATATTCTCGCGCACGAATTCGATCGTCAGTTCCTCACCGCGCGTCCCCGTTCCGCTACCTTCGAACTCATCACTCGAAAGCGTTTCGATTTGACGACGCAGCGTCGTACTGTCGATTGCCGCCAGCATCGAATCGGTGATGGTCGGTCCGTCCGTCCCTTCAAACTCACGCTGGGAGTCACAGGCAGTCAGCGTAACAGTTAGAAGGATGAGAAGGAAAACGTATCGTTTTAACATCATCAGTTGGCGTTTGGTGTAGGGTTTACGGGATGGGTTCAGGGTCTCAGCCTACCTTACGGCAGGTTCGAGGAGTTGGATCGTTCCGAGGGAAGCATCCATTTCTGCTCGAATGCCGACCGGAATCGTCAGTTTATTTCGGATATGCCCGATGGCGGCTCCATAAAATACGGGCTTGCCGAGTGGTTCGAGATGATCATGCATGACCTCATCGAGTGAAAGCGACGCACGCGAACGTCCTTCGGTGCAATTAGAGCAGTGGCCCCAGATGATTCCTTCGACGGCATCCAGAACTCCTGCGAGCTTCAAATGGGTCAGCAAGCGGTCGACGCGGTAGACTTCCTCCCCAACGTCCTCGAGAAAAAGCAAATGATCGGACCAGTCGGGAAGGTACTCCGACCCAATCATTGTCGACAGCACCGACAAGTTGCCGCCCGCCAGGCGTCCTTGAGCCTTTCCTCTTCGGATCGTCTGAATCCGCTCGGAGGCGTCGACCGGATACGTAATTGGGATGGGGTTCTGCATGAGGGTTTCGTCGCCGTCAAACGCCACGCTAACGAGGCTGTTGGTAGAAAACTCGTTCCAGGTAGAGTTTCCCGTTGGCCCGTGAAAGGTAACGAGGCCCGTTTTGACGTAGATCGCCAGGAGTAGCGCCGTGATGTCGCTGAATCCCATCAGAAACTTCGGATTTCTCTCGATCACGCTGTAATCGATCAGGGGCAGCATACGAGCCACACCCCACCCGCCGCGCAGCGCGACGATTCCATCGATCGAGTCATCCGCAAACATTGTCATGACGTCGGCAGCGCGCTGCTCATCCGTCCCGGCGAGATACCCATGTTGCTCGAGCGCATTCGGACCGAGGCGCGCCTCAAACCCGAACCGGGCCAGGGTCACCCGGACATCGTCCACATCCCTGGGGTCAAAGACGGCGCCTGCAGGACTAATCAGACCAATGGTGGCGCCAGGTTTCAATCGCGGCGGAAGAATGATGTCGCCGGGTGCCGGCTGTGCCGTCAACCCCGAGACTGGCAATATCGGTGCGGTGATCGCGGCGAGAACGGAGGCGCGAAGCAAATCGCGGCGGTTGAGTGACATCCAGGTGAAGACGGGTTGATGGATCTGGTTTAAGATATGAATGAGAGAGGATCAGATGTTCGTCTCCTCAATTGACACTGGATAACTTCCCGATCGCATCCCTTCCGAAGGGGCCTTACCTTGTCAAATTATGCAACATGGCGAATCTCCATTGACTTCGGAAGCACCGTTTTCCGAATGGAAAGATCTGACGCTGGAAATCGATGACGTCATGCGTCGAGCGGTTCCTGCGTCCTTGTGGATGGCCCTGATAACTTTCGTGCCGTATGTGGTGCTGCACGGGTTGCCGTGGCCCCACTCGGCAGGGCTGTTCTTCGCCCGGTTGTTCCTGTTTATTGTCGCCTATCTGGTCAGCGTCATCGTGCACGAACTGATCCATGTGGTGGCGATGATAGTTTTCGGCCGCGTGCCGCTGAGATCCATCGCCTGGGGCCACCGGTTGAGTGAAGGGGTTCTGTATGTTCACTCCAACGAGCCCATGAGCGCTCGCGCTTATCGCCTCGTTCTCGTTCTTCCGGGCGTTCTGACCGGCCTGGCACCGGCCGTCTGGGGAGTGGTGATCGGCAACTTCTGGATTACGTTCTATGGATGGGTAATGATGGCTTCGGCAATTGGCGATATTGAAGTTTTGCGACTGATGCAGGGACTGCCATCGTCGGTTCGTGTGGTGGATCATCCCGAAAAGGTAGGGTTGCTGGTCGAACCGGGTTTAGACGTGCAGGAAGTTGATGGGTAAGGAGGCGGCGCGAACCGTATCGATACGTACCACCCCGGCGTCAGTGGTTGTGGTGGGCGGCGGAATCGTGGGATTGGCAACGGCCTATGCGCTGCAGCAGGAGCACGGACTTCGGAACGTAATCGTTCTCGAGAAAGAAGATCGTATAGCCTCGCATCAATCCGGACGAAACTCGGGCGTGATCCACTCGGGGATCTACTATCGTCCGGGATCGATGAAAGCCGAGAACTGCAGGGATGGCAAGCGAAAACTGGCCGACTTCTGCGAGCGACACGGTGTTTATTACGATATGTGCGGGAAGGTGATCGTGGCGGTTAGCGCGGAGGAGAAGTCGGGTCTGCGGCGTATTTATGATCGCGGGCTGGCCAACGGCATCGCTTGCCGGCTGATTTCGGGAGATGAACTACGAGAGATGGAGCCTCACGCGGCGGGCGTGGAAGCCATTCATGTTCCAGAGGCAGGAATTGCGGATTACCGCGGGATGTGCGAACGGCTCGCCGCTCTCGTTGAGGAAAATGGTGGCCGAATACGGACATCGCATGAGGTAACTGGGATTCGGCGAACCAAAAGTCAATTGATTGTCGAGACGTCGAAGGGCGAAGTGCACTGCGACTACCTGGTGAACTGCGCTGGACTTTACGCAGATCGTATCGCGCGAATGACGGGACGCACGCCGAGCGTAAGGGTGATACCGTTTCGTGGAGAATACTACGAGCTGCAACCGGAGCGACGCTACTTGTGCCGCAACCTGATCTATCCCGTGCCAGATCCGGCCTTTCCGTTCCTTGGAGTGCACGTTACACGCATGTTCGACGGCCGCGTCGAGTGTGGACCAAGTGCGATTCTGGCGCTTGCACGCGAAGGATATAGCCTCGGGAAGATCAACCTTCGCGACGTGGTGGAATCCATGACGTATCCGGGTCTGCTCCGACTCATGAAGCGGCACTGGCGGAAAGGGATTCTGGAAATTCGCCAGTCGATCAGCAAGGATTATTACGCGCTGACGTTGCAACGCCTCATTCCCGAAATAAGCCCAGACGATTTGGTCCCTGCTGATTCCGGGGTGCGGGCTCAGGCAATCGACCGGCAGGGAAATCTACTCGACGATTTTTATTTCGAGGAGACCGACCGTGTCGTGAACGTCTGCAACGCGGCGTCGCCCGCAGCGACGGCATCCTTGAACGTGGGAAGCCTCGTTGCGGGGAGGCTTGCAGCCCGGTTCTGAAGATTGCACCCGAGGGTCGGTGGATGCAAAGTCGCACGACGACCTATTGGGTGAGGTCGACTCTGCGACCCGTGCGACTACTCTCGAGGGCGGCTTCGATAATGATCATCACATCGCGCGCCTCTTCAGGGGGAACGGGCACCGGCGAACCACTGCGGATTGCATCGAGGAGCGAACGGTAAAACTCTACATAATTCCCGACATCTGTAGGCACGTTGCCGTCATACGTACCGTGATCCTGATTTGTGATAATCCGCCCATGGTAGCGAGGATCTTCCACCCCAAACCCTTCATCCGACGGATGTCGACCCGCTTTCAATGCAGCCTCCTGTGGGTCGAGGCCATACTTGATGAACGTGCCGAGATCCCCATCCAACCGGAAGCGGGGTCGAGGGTCTCGGACAAGCATACCTGCAGAAAGTAGAGCGGTGCCGTTCGGATACCCGAGCATCAAGCGGAAGAAGTCGTCGGTGAGAGCACCCGGGCGCTGAAGTGCAAGATGTCCGAAGACCCAGTCGGGCATCCCAAAAAGGACGATCGCTTGATCGATCAGGTGAGGACCCAGATCATAAAGAAGGCCGCCACCCGGCACATCATGCTCCCTCCACCGATCGCGCACCTGAGGTCGGTATCGATCAAAATTACTTTCATAGGTATGAACTCTTCCGATTCTCCCCTGCTCGACCAATCCACGAGTCGTCAGGAAATCCCCATCCCACCGCCGATTCTGGAAGACCGTCAGCTTGCGATTCTGCTTCTCCGCCAGACGGATCAACTCATCAGCCTCATCGACGGTAAGCGTGAAGGGCTTGTCGACGACCACGTGCCACCCCAGCTGCAGGGCCCTCCGGGCGTGAGGAGCATGTAATTCATTCGGTGTAGCAACAACAACGACGTCTACATCCGCATTCTCGAAAAAACTATCGACGGAACTATGTACCCTTGCCTCCGGCCACAACTCCTGAATCTCCGATGCTCGAGAGGAGGCGATATCAGTCAGGCGAAATCCTTCCACCGCTCCAATTAAAGGAGCGTGGAAATAACGACCCGCCGATCCGAATCCGAGTAGTCCAATTCGCAGTTCACTCATTTCAATCATCAAAGGTGAAGCAATTCGCCTGAATACGCTGAAGCCGCATGTATACATACGATACGAAATCGGGCGAGTCGCTGATTATGCACATCGCAACAGGGACTGAAATCGTTCCGTATATCCCGCGTATTGCTGATCTGCGCATATCGCTCTTCCGCGAATTCCCCTATTTGTACGATGGAGATGTGGAATACGAACGTGGCTACCTGAAAACCTACGCCGAATCCGGAAGCAGTCTCACGGTGCTAATCCTGGATGAGGACAGGCTGGTAGGCGTCTCCACGGGGCTACCTCTGATGGACGCGGATGAGGAGTTTCAGGAACCGTTTTTATCAACCGGTGAAATCGATCCAGAGGCCGTTTTCTATTTCGGAGAATCCCTGTTGCTGGATAACTATCGAGGCCAGGGCATTGGGCACGTATTCTTCGATGAGCGGGAGAAGCATGCTATGGCGCTTGGTTATACCATCACAGCGTTCTGCGCAGTTGATCGTCCGGCGGACCATCCTCTTCGGCCAACCGATTATCGACCGCTCGACGAGTTCTGGATCAAGAGAGGATATTCGAAACGACCGGATCTGATCGCTCGCTACCCATGGAAGGATCTTGGTGAAGAGAACGAGTCTGCCAAGCCTATGATCTTCTGGGTTCGGACGTGGTGAAGGGCTGTTAACTCCCGATACTCAACGGGTTACCGTAGATTCGGCGAAATCTCGCCGATTTATGGACCGCCACAGCCGATTCGGAGTACGGAATAGGTCCAATCGTCGTGCGAGGTTAATGCTTCACTATCGAATCTACAAACACACACCGGATGCCGCCTGGGTGGTCATGGTACATGGCGCCGGTGGAAGCTCGAATCTTTGGTACAGGCAGATTCGCGTCTTCCAGAAGCACTTTAACGTGTTGCTCGTGGATCTGCGAGGACACGGCGCCTCGAACGCGGCAGACTTGTTTGACGGACTCCGGTACACCTTCGATAGCGTGAGCCGGGATGTGATCGACGTTCTGGATCACCTCGAAATCGAGCGAGCCCATTTCGTGGGGATGTCGCTTGGATCAATCGTTATCAGAACGATTGCAGAGATCGAGCCCGACAGAGTCCAGTCGCTTTTGATGGGCGGCGCCGTTATGAGGATGAACACGAGGTCGCGCCTTCTGGTAGGCGTTGGGAATCTTTTTAAAAGCGTAATGCCGTATCTGTGGCTGTATCGCCTGTTTGCGTGGGTGATCATGCCTCGAAAACGACATTGCAGATCGCGAAACATGTTCGTCAGGGAAGCTCGAAAGCTTTGTCAGGCGGAGTTCAAGCGGTGGTTCAGGCTAACGCATGAGATTAATCCGCTACTACGGATCTTCCGAGAGCGGGAGCTACCTCATCCAACCCTGTATCTGATGGGTGAGGAAGACCACATGTTTTTGCCGGCAGTTCGAGCAATGGTTGCAAAACATAAAAACAGTCTCCTCCGCGTGATTCGTAATTCCGGCCACGTGTGCAATGTTGACCAGCCGGATGCGTTCAACAGGTATGCATTGGCCTTCATGCAAGCGAAATCCTAATCCAGAGGCATTGTCATCCGGAAGAACTTAATTCTTCCGTACGTGGTAGTGAGGATGCCTTTGCATAAGAATCAACACTCATCATTCTTTGAGAGGAATGTCAGATTCAGAGAAGATCAATAAAAACGTCGACACGGGTTCGACGACCGGCTCTGGGGCACCAGCCCCGAGCGACCGCAACTCACTAACGATAGGTCCTGATGGCCCGATCGTACTTCACGACGTGCACTTTCTCGAGCAGATGGCGCATTTCAATCGTGAGAAAGTGCCCGAGCGGCAACCGCATGCCAAGGGAGGCGGGGCGTTCGGTGTATTTGAGACAACCGAGGACGTGTCTGCCTACACGCGGGCCGCGCTGTTCCAGAAGGGAGTTAAGACCGAAATGCTGGCCCGTTTCTCAACCGTTGCCGGAGAGGTAGGCAGCCCGGACACGTGGCGCGACGTACGCGGGTTCTCGCTGAAGTTTTATTCGAGCGAAGGGAATTACGATCTCGTCGGCAACAACACGCCGATTTTCTTCGTGCGCGATCCGATGAAATTCCCGCATTTCATCCGAAGCCAGAAACGGCTTCCTGATTCAGGCTTGCGGGACAACCACATGCAGTGGGATTTCTGGACGAACAATCCTGAAACCGCGCACCAGGTGACCTATCTGATGGGGCAGCGTGGCCTTCCCCGCACCTGGCGGCACATGAACGGCTACGGTTCGCATACTTACATGTGGATTAACGCCGCAGGTGAGAAGTTCTGGGTCAAGTACCATTTCCATACGGATCAGGGGATGGAATTCTACTCGAACCAGGAAGCTGCACTCGCCGCAGGAGCGGATGCGGATATTCACCGACGCGACCTCTTCGAGGCGATCGAACGGGGGGATTACCCGAGCTGGACCCTCTCGGTGCAGATCATGCCGTATGAGGATGCCAAGACGTACCGCATCAATCCTTTCGATCTCACCAAGACCTGGCCTCATGCCGACTACCCACTGATCAAAGTTGGCAAGATGACGCTTAACCGGAACCCTGAGAACTTCTTCGCTCAGATCGAGCAGGCGGCATTCTCTCCGGGTAATACCGTTCCGGGAATCGGCCTTTCGCCGGATAAGATGCTACTTGGCCGGGCCTTTGCCTACGCCGATGCTCAGCGCAATCGGATTGGAACCAACTTCCATCAGTTGCCGGTGAACCAGCCCAAGGTGGAAGTAAACACCTACATGTTCGATGGCCAGATGGCATACCATCATAGCGGCAACAAGCCGGTGTATGCTCCCAACAGTGGCGACAGAACATGGGCCGATGAGACGGGCCCCGTAGCGGACGGATGGGAGGCGGACGGAGAAATGGTGCGTAGCGCCTACACCCTGCGTCCGGATGATGACGATTTCACCCAGCCGGGAATCTTGGTACGTGAGGTGTTTGACGATCACCAGCGGACGCTTCTGGTGGAAACCGTCGCGGGCAGCCTTCTGGGTGGTGTTCGAGAGCCGGTACTAAGCCGTGCCTTCGAGTACTGGAAGAGCGTCGACCCCGACGTAGGCGCGCGGATCGAGAAGAAGGTTAAGGAAGGAAGCGCACTCAAACCTGCTGAAGGGATGGGTCAGGGCTGAGAGCCACGCCGATCCTGCGATACAACTGCCACCTCCGAAACTCTCGGGGGTGGCTTTTTTGTGATTCGTAGTCGGATTACTTCCGGACCGTATCAACCCAGAAGGAGCCAGACTACATATCCCACATAACCCGCGATCAGTAGCGCCCCCTCCCAGCGAACAAGGGTAAATCCTGAGCGAGATAATGGAAGCACGACCAGTGTCGCCGCCGTCAATACGGCAAAATCCCGCACGCCGATACCGTCTGCGGAAATCGGAGCTATCAACGCCGTCAGTCCGAGAATGCCGAGGATGTTGAATATGCAAGAACCGACGATATTACCTACCGCAACGTCGGCCTGACCACGAACACCCGCAAGGATCGAGGTGGCCATTTCGGGAAGACTTGTTCCCACCGCCACCAAAGTCAATCCGATTACGGCCTCGCTTATGCCCACTTCACGTGCTATCGACGTTGCACCGTTGACGAAAAGGGTCGCCCCGGTTACCAGCGCTGCTAATCCCCCAACTATAAAGAAGTAATGCACGAACTTCGGACGCGGCGGTGGATCGCTCACTGTCGACCGGCTCGCCGTCTTTCGAGCATAATAG
>CBFGXY010000025.1:0-11725 GCA_965652945.1 uncultured bacterium | reverse complement strand
GTCGGCATAGGCGACGTAGTCGGCGCGGGCGGGACCGTCATCGAGTTCGACGCCGCTCTTCAACTGTTCCAACTCGTGCGGTCGAACCTTTTCTTTTGTACGTACGACGTACAGTTTCTCGATCTCATATCGAGGATGCATCAGCCGGTTGGCGAGCTCTCCATCGTTCGTAAGAAGCAGTACGCCGACCGTTTCTCGATCGAGACGGCCTACCGGATAAATGACTTTATCCCGAGCCTCGGGCAGATCGACGAGATCCAGAACGGTTTTGCGACCCTTCTCATCGTCGGTCGTTGTGACCACGTCGTTCGGTTTGTTGAGAAGTATGTAGTGATGATCTCGGGGCGAGATACGGCGGCCGTTTACCTCGACTACGTCGCCTTTCGAAATCCGAGTGCCCAGCTCCGTGACGACGGTCCCGTTCACGCTTACACGCCCGGCGCTGATGAGATCATCTGCCTTTCGCCGGGAGGTAACGCCTGATCGCGCGATGTATCGGTTCAGGCGCTCATTCGAAACGGCTGAAACTGCACGCTCGTGACCGGATTGTTCACTCTTACGTTTCGCCATTTCCTGCCTCAGAATGCTCCTCCTGGTTTACGGCTCCTTCCGACTGAACCTGCTCGATGGCGTTCTCCTGCTCTCCGATTGCAAGTAGATTCGCACGTTCGCGCTTGAACGCCGGATCGCTGAGAATCTCTTCGATCTCTCGAAGTGTCGGCAGTCCGCTCAAGTCGCTCAGTCCGAATTGATCGAGAAACCGCTGGGTGGTGCCGTAAAGCAACGGTCTGCCCAGCGTATCACTTCGGCCCACCACGTCAACCAGATGCAGTTCCATTAACGTTCTCACCGCGTAATCGGAATCGACCCCTCGTACGAAATATTGGAATCAGTTTGCATGAGGGAAGGAATAGACAGGTGCGGCGTATGGTCGAAGCAATCGGACACGAGGTAGAACGCCTCGAAAGGGTTAATTACGCAGGTCTTACCACAGAAGGTGTCCGCCGGGGCAAATGGCGGAGACTTGAAGATTATGAGATCCGGCGTCTCCGACGTCAGGTAAAACTTAAGTGAACGATCATGGCATCAATGAACGGTAGCATGCAGAATAAAATCCGATTCGAGGGCCTCACCTACGATGACGTCCTGCTGATTCCGGGACGGTCGGCCGTGATGCCTCGGGATGTTGACATCCGGTCGAAGCTTACGCGGACCATCGATTTGAACGTGCCGATCCTTTCAGCGGCGATGGATACGGTGACCGAGTCTGAGATGGCGATTGCCGTGGCTCGCGAGGGTGGAGTGGGGGTCCTTCACAAAAGCATGTCGATCGAGCGGCAGGCGGCCGAAGTGCGGCGCGTAAAGAGATCCGAAAGTGGAATGATCCTCGATCCCATTACGTTGACGCCAGATGAGACGGTAGCGGATGCCCGCGCGCTCATGGCGCGGTATTCGATTGGTGGGATACCGATCGTCGATTCCGAAAAGCACCTCGTGGGCATCGTCACGAATCGAGATCTGCGCTTTCAGACTGACGGAAGTGTCATCCTGAAAGATATCATGACCGCCACCGGGCTCGTAACGGCGCCGGTAGGTACGACGCTCGAACGGGCGGAAGCCATTCTCGAAGAAAATAAAATCGAGAAGCTTCCGGTGGTGGATGAAAATGGATATTTACGCGGCCTGATTACGTTCAAAGACATCGAAAAGAAGCGGCGCCATCCCAATGCCTGCAAAGATGAGCATGGACGGCTGCGGGTGGGTGCAGCTGTCGGTGTGACTGCCGATCTGAACGAACGCGTCGCTGCTCTCGCCGAAGCAGATGTAGATTTCGTAATCATCGATACGGCACACGGCCATTCCGTCGGCGTCATCGAGAGCGTCCAGCGGGTCAAACACCGCTTTCCTGATCTTCAAGTGATCGCTGGAAACGTTGCGACGGCAGAGGCCACGAAGGATCTCATAACCGCAGGCGCCGATGCCGTAAAAGTTGGCATTGGACCAGGGTCGATCTGCACAACTCGGGTGGTCGCCGGAGTCGGCGTGCCTCAGCTGACGGCGATCATGGAGTGTGCATCGGTCGCGCGCCCGCTCGGCGTGCCGATCATCGCCGATGGCGGCATCAAACAAACCGGGGATATCCCCAAAGCACTGGCGGCGGGCGCCAACTCGGTAATGATCGGAGGTATGTTTGCGCGCGTAGAGGAGAGCCCGGGTGAGACCATCCTGTATGAAGGCAGAAAGTACAAGAGCTACCGCGGGATGGGATCCGTCGCAGCAATGGAGTCGGGCAGTAAGGACCGATATTTCCAGGACGCCGAGGACGATATCAAGAAGCTGGTGCCGGAAGGAATCGAGGGCCGGGTACCTTATGGTGGTACGCTGTCTGAAGTTATCTATCAAATGATTGGTGGCCTCCGCGCAGCAATGGGTTATTGCGGCACTCCTGATCTGGATGCACTTTTCGAAGCCTCCAGCTTCGTACGAGTGACTGCGTCGGGCATCCGGGAAAACCATCCGCACGACGTCGCCATCACCCAGGAGGCACCCAACTACAGCACCCGGGCGTGAGCATGACACGCCTCGACCACCTTCGATCGATACTTCAGGCGCACGACGCGGATGCTGTACTGATCTCCCGACTGACGGATATTCGGTGGGCCGTCGGATTTTCGGGATCCAACGGCCTGCTCGTCGTGGATGCAACATCCGCCTATCTGATCACGGACGGACGGTATACGGAGCAAGCCGAGCGCGAAGTGTCGGAAGCGCAGGTCGTCATCACCGGCAAATCGCTCGTAGAGGAGATCCGCGATCAAAAAATCCTGCAGAAGGCGCGGCGCGTGCTGTTCCAATCGGATGATCTCACCGTGGCCAGAGGTGAACGCCTCAGCGCGCTCATCTCCGATACTCAGTGGGTAGGGCGCGGAGAATTATTCGTCGAAGCGGTTGCACAGAAATCCACGGCCGAAGTTGATGTTATCCGGAAGGCTCAGGCAATCACGGAAGCAGCATTCGAGGAAGTGGTTGGGTTCATCCGTCCGGGCGTTTCTGAACAGGAGGTCGCGGCTGAGATCGTATATGCTCAGCTACGACGCGGCGCGGAGAGGATGTCATTCGATCCTATCGTCGGCTCCGGACCGAACGGTGCCCTGCCGCACGCCCGCCCGTCCGACCGCATCTTGAAAGACGGCGACCTCGTTGTGCTCGATTTTGGATGTGTCGTTGATGGATATGCCTCGGATATGACGCGCACGGTAGCTATTAGCGAGCCTCCAGGCGAGGCAGTGCGTGCATACGAAGTGGTGCTAACTGCCCAGATGGCCGCCATAGAAGCGGCGCGAGCAGGGATGACGGGTCGCGAGCTCGACGCTGTGGCACGCAATGAAATCAGCAGGCACGGACTGGGAGACTACTTCACCCACGGACTCGGTCACGGAATCGGGCTCCAGACCCACGAGTGGCCTCGCGTCTCATACAGCAGCGAGTCTGTACTTCCGAGAAATTGCGTTGTCACGATCGAACCCGGTGTCTATTTGCCCGGAAGATTCGGCATCCGAATCGAGGATATGATCGTAATTGACGATGGACCCGCAGTAAACCTGACTTCGGCTCCGAAGAATTTGATTCGAGTATAAATGGACGGGACGGCCACGGATGAGCGGCGACCGGGACGACGTGTGCTGATCATCGCTTATTACTTCCCGCCCATGGGGTTCAGCGGCGTTCAGAGGGTAACAAAGTTTGCAAAATACTTGCCCGGATACGGTTGGATGCCCACGGTGCTGACGGTTCATCCGGGTGGATATTTTGCATATGATCCGACCCTTCTCGAGGAGCTCGAGGAGCATCCAGTGGAGATCGTTCGGACTGCGAGTATCGACCCGACCCGTATTTTCGGTAAGAAGCGGTCCCTATCGTTTCCAGACGAGTCCAGCCGAAGGAGAATTTCTGGCTTAAGTCAGTGGCTTTTTATTCCCGATAACAAAATCGGATGGCTTCCCTTTGCACTCGCGAAAGGTTCTTCGATTCTAAGAAGCCGGAGTTACGACGCGATCTTGAGCTCAGCACCGCCGTATACATGCCATTTGATCGGATCAGTCCTGAGCCGGCAGTTTGACATCCCCCTCGTTTTTGACTACCGGGACGATTGGCTGGACAACCCGCGTCATGTCTATCCAACGAAGCTACACACGCGGCTACATCGAGAAATGGAACGCCGGGCCGCGAGCCGAACTTCGTCTGTTTTTACAATCAATCATGTAATAGCTGAAACCCTCGAGCAACGACTGGGTCGAGCCATCGAGGTAATCGGGCAGGGGTTCGATCCGGAAGATTTTAAAACATGGATTGAACCCGATCGAACGGTTTTCCGTCTCACCTACACGGGCGTTTTCTACGATGCGCAGAAACCTGACGTCTTTCTCGAGGCCTGCGCTCTGTTTTTGAGAAATCGGCCTGAAGCAAAGCGTCATCTCCGGTTAGATTTTGCGGGGACACTGCCGAATGAGGCGATCGAGCTCGCTCGACGTCTGAACATCGATGAGTGTTTGACACATCATGGATATTTGTCACACCTCGAGACGGTGCGTCTTCAGATGCGTTCTTCCGTGCTGTGGATGACGATCGGAAAACGCCGCGGTGCCGAATCGATTTCGACGGGCAAGCTGTTTGAATATATCGGGGCGCAGAGGCCGATTCTGGCGCTTATCCCAGAGGGTGCGGCGGCAGATGTAATCGCGGCGTATAATATGGCGACCATAGTCCCACCTGACGATCCTCAGCTCGTTTCCAAAAGCATCGATCGACTCTACACGAAGTGGTTGGATGATAGTTTTCCGGAAGCTGATCGATCCTTTGTCCAAAAATTTGACCGGTTGGAATTGACGCGCACACTCGCTGATATTCTCAACGATATTTCTTCGGGAAGCGTATGACGCAGGACGACACACCTTCGGTAAAGTATGAATTGCCCAGCCGGTTCGAGGTCGTCGAACAGATGATCGATGAAGCGCAGAATTTCTTCGGCGCAAAGGTGGCCGATGAAGAGGTACTCTACCGAATTGTTCTACTGGCCTGCGAGGCAACGACTAACGCCGTGGAGCACGGCAACAGACTCGATCCTTCCTTGAACGTCAAGGTGCGATTCGCTCTGAGCGAAGGCCGTGCTTCCATCGAGGTTGAGGATCAAGGATCAGGATTTAATCCGGAGCAGCTGAAGGATCCCGTGGCCTCTGAGAATCTGTTCCAGGAAAGGGGCAGAGGAGTATTCCTTATCAACGAATTGGCGGATGCCGTGAAATGGGACAAGGGAGGTAGCCGGGTTACCATTCAGGTCAATCTTCCCGCCGAGTAGCCGATTCCATCCAGTACTATTCGCTTCAATTGATCCGTAGGCTGCTCCGCATCGATCCATGTATAGGATGGAAAACGTCTGAACCACGTGAGTTGGCGTTTGGCATAGCGGCGCGTGTTACGCTTGAGCAGGCCAACCATTTCGTCTTCACTGATTTCGCCCCTCAACAAGGCGATAGGTTCCTGATATCCGATGGTACGGAGTGCGGGCGCATAGGCGGGGACACCGGCGTCCAGGATGGACCGGACTTCCTCGACGAGACCGGCATCGAGCATTGCATCCACCCGGTCTTCTATGCGTGAATAGAGCACCTTGCGATCCCTCATCAGAACAAAGACTCTGAATGAGTACGGTGGTCTTATTCTATGCTGTTGATGATGCGATAGCGGACGACCTGTGGTGCGATAAACCTCGAGGGCTCTCACGATACGCTGGGATTTGGTTTCGTCCATTGTGGCCGCAGCAACGGGATCAACTTCGCACAACTCCTCGAAGAGCCGCGCCGGACCCTCCGCTGCCAGTCGTTCATTCAGGCGCCGTCTGATGCCAGGTGGTACGGGCGGTATATCAGCAAGACCTTCAGTTAGTGCTTTCAGGTAAAGCGTCGAGCCGCCCACAGCGAGCACGCTCTTATCCCGATCGCGAACACTTTCGATACGATCCCACGCAATCCTGGCGAATTCTCCGGCTGAAATCGGGTCGTCGATCTCACGCTCATCGATGAAATGGTGAGGAACGGCAGCGAGCTCGTCAGCAGATGGTTTTGCCGTACCAATATCCATCCCTCGATAAATCTGCCGGCTATCGAAAGAGAGGATCTCTGCATTTAGTCGATCCGCCAGCTCGAAGCTAAGCTCCGTCTTGCCTACAGCTGTGGGTCCGGTGATGACAGGTATGACCGGCAACGCAAATCCGAACTCAGGTGGAAAATGAGATAGCATCCGGCTGAACCAGACGTTTGGATGCTAACAAATTGTCTGTACAAATGGTCGCATGGTTCAAAGTTTGCTTTCTCAGACACAGGAAAGTAATCTTGAAGGGCCTATCCGAGTCGTTTCAATCCACCATCACATGTGAGAAATGCCCCATCGTGCGTCGTTTTGGACATTGCCTGTGGTCTTTTGCTTGATAGTCGTTCTTTCGGGCTGTGGGTCGTCAAGTCCGGCCATCGGTGTCACCTCCTCGCCTGCAGAGGCAAATCACCATCTGGGCGGTAAAAAAGCCCGGATTGAGCTTTCCAACGGTCAGGTTCTGACGAATATGAGAGACGTCTACATCACTGATCAACAGGTCAGTTACCGAGAAGGCCGCCGTGGAGAGATGCGTTCGCTTCCGACATCAGAGGTAGAGAGGGTGTCAGTACTGGTTAACACCGGCCGCGGAAGAGGTGCAACGATAGGAATGGTGCCTGGGCTCGTTTATGCGGGAATTGGTGCGGTCACACTTATGACGAACAAAAATTCTGCGGTTGGTCTACTTGCAGGAGGCACAGTCATGGTTACGGGCATCCTGGGGGTGGGCGTAGGTGCCGTGGTAGGCATGCTCATTGGAGATGCTGCAACCCAGGACGTGTATCAAGTGGTATACGTATCGTCCGACTCAGATGATGGCGTGGATAGGAAAGAGGCGAGGTGACGATAAGGCCTTTCGTAATCCTAAAGTCGCCGACCATCTCAATACATCGGCACATCCGGATCGATTTCCCGGCTCCATGCCGCGATGCCGCCGCGAAGGTTAAGGGCGTCGAAACCCATCGATCGAAGGAACCGCACCGCCTGCGCTGACCGTCCACCCGAACGGCAGTATACAACCAGCTTACGATCCTTGTGCTCGTCTAACTCATCGATACGATGAGGCAGCTCGTCGAGGGGGATGAGTGTACCCTCTATGTTGGCATACTCGTGCTCGTCGGTGCGGCGCACATCAAGTAGTAGAAAGTCGTCATTATTCTGCTTCATCTGATGCAGATCCTGCACAGATACTTCAGGCACGGCATTTAACATGGTGCAATAGGTTGTTCTTGTGATGAAAATGCCATCAGTCAGACTGGCGGATGGCCTGGCCCCGGACTTCATCTACACGCATCAGCGCTTCCAGAACGGCGGGCGCGGCGCTCTCGTTTATCGTGTACGTGATGCCAAGTTCGGCACTATCATCGCGGGGCCGAATATCGAATCGGGATAATAGTGCGCCCGAACCGAGCAAAACGCTTCGGACATGTTCGATCCGGAGCGAATCGTTCGGAAGCTCGAGTACCAGCTTGCGCTCTTCCATACGCGACAGTCTGCGACGGAACGGTCGAAGCAAGAACAGCGCGGCAATGACCAGAATTGTGCTGATGATTGCCAGAAGCGGGAAGCCGATCCCAATGCATAGCCCTACGGCCGCGGCAAACCATATGATGGCCGCCGTGGTCAGACCGTGAACCGATCCTCGGGTCTGAATGATCGTACCCGCTCCGAGAAATCCGATGCCGGTGACCACCTGCGAGGCAATGCGGGCCGGGTCGACGCGCATCGTCTCAAGCGGTCCGACGCTGATCCGCGGCATCAGATCGCTCACGATCATGAACAGTGTAGAACCTACTGTGATCAGAATGATCGTGCGAAGACCTGCCGGTTTGTCCTGGCTCTCTCGCTCGGCGCCAAGCAATAGCCCACAAACGAATGCTACGCTGAGCTTTACAGCGAAATCGGGAAACATTTCGAGGATCGTTTCCCACGATTCGATCGTCATTCCTGACATGTTCGACGTGCGAGGCGGTTGAATGAATTCCGGCAGTTCAGGGACTCGGGATGCGACATGGTGCCCGAAAAAACTCACGCAAAGCAGAAAGGCGCACGAGCATCCCGGCGTCTCCGTCCCCATATTCGATTATTCGCTTCAGATGATCCATCTCACAAATACGGCCGCAGTGAATAAGCTCTACGATATTACAAGAACGATATCCGAGTCAACCGCCGTGTGGCCGGGTGACGCACAGCCACGTCTCGAATGGAGTGCACGGATGGAGAAGGGGAGTAGCGTAAACATCGGAGTCATCTCTATCAGCACCCACATGGCGACGCACGTCGATGCACCACTGCATTACCAGATGAACGGCGCATCTGTTGATCGGTACCCGCTCGAATTGTTCGTGGGGCCCGCGCTGCTGATCGACCTCGCTCAGATCTCAGTGATCGGTCCTGATGATCTCACGGAAGTGCCACACGGGACGGAGCGTCTCCTCGTACGCACCCGGCAGAGTGAACTGCGGGACGATGAGTGGAGAGATAACATCACCTACTTCTC
Organism: uncultured bacterium; assembly: GCA_965652945.1. Taxonomy (GTDB): domain Bacteria; phylum Bacteroidota; class Rhodothermia; order Rhodothermales; family CAZKDQ01; genus CAZKDQ01. The sequence goes on along the minus strand of CBFGXY010000025.1, from coordinate 3,078 downwards.
CGTCGAAGCCATCGATATGCTCGCTGACAGAGGTGTGAAGCTGATCGGATCCGACGCACCGTCATTCGATCCGACGCAAAGCCGCGAGCTTCCCGCACATCACGCACTGGCGCGACACGGAATTGCAAACCTCGAAAACTTGCAGCTTCGGAACGTTCCGCTTGGACATTATCTGCTTTTCGCGCTCCCACTCAAAGTGCTCGGAATGGATGCTGCACCCGTCAGAGCCATTTTATTGCCGACCTGATCACATCAATGTCACACCGGTCAAACAACCCTGGCGGGTCCTGGGCATATCAATCATACGACGAATATCAACTCAACGATCTTCGCATATGGATCTTCTTAGTCGTGACCAGCTGACCACCCTCGCACAGCAACAGGCGGATCCTTGTGTGTCCCTCTACATGCCTACCATGCGCGTCGAGGCTGACGTTTCGCAGAATCCTATCCGCTTTAAAAACCTGCTCCGCCAGACACGTTCTCATTTGAAGGACGCCGGCCATCGGGAGGCCGAAATCGACAATCTCCTTGCAGAGGCTAAACGCCGCATCGACGATTCAAAGTTCTGGATGCATCAGAGTGATGGACTCGCGGTGTTCATTTCGCCAGGCGAGACGTCCTTTTTTCGTCTGCCCTTGAATTTTGAGGAGCTATGCTTCGTTGGAAGACTCCTCCATCTAAAGCCTCTCTTTCCGCTTATCGCAACGAATAATAGGTTCTTTTTACTCGCCTTGGATCAGAAAGACGTCCGGCTATATCTCGGTACTCATTACGGACTGGAGGAAATCAATTCGGATGATATCCCACGAAGTATCGATGAGGTAATCGATGTGGAGGATAGACAGAAGAACCTCCAACATCGCACTGCAAATCGAGTGGGCAACCGGGTGGATGCCGCCTTTCATGGTCACGGTGGCATGAATGATGATAACCGGTCACGACCCCAGGATAAGCTCGGACGCTTTTTCCGGGAAGTCGCTTCGGGAGTAAAGGCTGTTCTACGTGATGAGAATGCGCCACTATTACTTTCGGGAGTCGAATCCCATCTCCCTATATACAGAGAATTGAATTCGTACCCGGACCTGATCGAAGACGAGATAGTCAGCGGTAATACGGAGCATATCAACCTGACAAGTTTACACTCCGCTGCATGGCCGATCCTGGATCGTCATTTTAAGAGAGAACAGGACAAGGCCATTCAGAAGTTCAAGAATGTATCTGGTCAGGATGGCAATATGTCATCATCGGATGTCGAGGATATTATCGCAGCATCCGCATATAGAAGGGTGGATACGTTATTTGCTACAATAGGGGAGCATAGATGGGGCACATTTGATCCTTCGTCCGGGGAAGTTACCATACGAGACCAGTATCAGTATGGAGATGAGGACTTGCTCAACCTGGCGGCCATAAATACGTACCTGAATGGCGGTGTCGTACATGCATTACGACGCGAAAATATGCCTACAGATTCTCCCCTTGCAGCGATGTATAGATTTCCGGTGGAAGTGGAAGCTTAAATAAGCTTCACATATAACGTTACATATAACGATGGGGAAGGCGTCTGTAAAGCGTTTTAGCCGTTGATGCAGCTGATTGAAGCGTTAGACTGCAGCAATGCGACCACAGGTTGCGCATCTGTACCCGATATTAACTGATAGATTCAGTCGGAGTCATCGGAGAGATCGATATAGTCGGCGGCGCTGTCACGGAGACGATCGCGCTGGTGTACATATACCATTGTTGTCTCGATCTTCTTATGTCTCGCATGAGATTGGACCTGGTGCACCGATGCGCCGCGTTCGATGGCAAGCGTGCATCCCGTGTGCCTGAGCGTATGAGCACCGATGTCATCATGCAATCCAGCAGCCGTCGCAGCACGTACTACGATCGTATAAATTGATCGATCAGATAGTCGGTTCATATAGCTATTATTGCTCAACGATCTCCAGAGAGGACCGCTGTCGATGCCATAGTACTCGCGCATGGAGCGAATATCGTCGACAACCGGCTCGGGAATCTTCACATACTGATCCGATCCACCTTTAGTATCCGGCAGATCGACGATCCAGTATCGGCCCAGGGGCCGCACGTGGTCCACATCCATCGCCGCCGCTTCGGATCGGCGAAGCACGCAATACAATAAGGTTTGAATCAATGCTCGATCTCGAATCGCCGACTCGCCGAAACCCTCGGTGGCAGCTATAAGACGTCGGGCTTGTTCACCTGAGAGGACGACGACCTTGCGGTCACGCATGGCACCCGAGCGCACACGACGCAGCAGCGAACGCTCAGTCGGATTGCGGTCGATCAGCTCAAGTGCAAGGAGCCATTCAAAAAACCCCCGAAGTGCCGCAATTCGGCGCTTGATCGTTGACGGTTTCAGACCAGACGTTTCGAGATCAGCGATATGTCTATTCACGTCGATAAAGGAAACCGCGCGGACCATCTCGACGGTCAGATCCGATGTGCCAAAAAACGACACCAGGTCATTTTCATAGGCTCGCTGGGTCTGCGGACGATCGAATCGATGAAGATAGGTCTGAAGCAGATCGACTCTACCGGTATTGTTAGATCCATGTGGAAGGAGATTAGTCATTGTTCAGGTGCTTTTGGAAGCCTCACAGGCGCCCTACTTCCGATAACTGTTCTTATCGGAAGTAGATAATCTACCATGAAATGATCCCTTGCGCAACCCCCAACTGACGATCACCCCTCGTCATTCGTCATCTCCGAAAAGCAAATCGACATCAGCCTCGGTCAACGTCCGGTCGTCCGACAGAAGTCTGTGTTCAGATAAGTATCGTTGCAGCCGCTGTGTGGCGCGCTGCGCGTCGTCACGAAATTCTTTCGCAATACTCAACTCGATGCGGCCAAGCTTTGCACCCGGAATCCGCTGAGCCAGATGGAGATCACTTAATTCAACGACGATCAGAGATTTACGCAGCCGCCTTCGCACGAACTCCACATCCTGCAAGTCCTTCATCGTTATCCGGACTTGTCGAGGACGCCCCTTGATTACTCCGAAGACCTCGTCCTTGGCCTGGTAATCGAGAATCAACGAATCCAAATCCA
>CBFGXY010000024.1:0-11819 GCA_965652945.1 uncultured bacterium | reverse complement strand
AGGCTGGCTCTGGAAGGGATTACTGGGATAGGCGGTTAGCAGTCCGAACCTCCTTCTGCATAATCGGCCGTGTGGCTCGAGCTCTCACCTCCTCGGTTGACAAGAGCATCAAAAAGCGTCTATATTCGCAAGAACCCGTACCCTGGCCGGAAGGAATTCGGCCGGCGATGCGATCAGTAGGACAAGTCTGATTGTAATAATGAGAAGTGCGTAATTGAATGGTCATTAATGGACCGGACGATTACGCCCTCCGGCAAAGAAGCCTGATCACTTGCTCGGGGGCCTGGCCTCTGCCGGTAAACGGGCCGCGCGCAGGTGCGGCCCGTTTGTTTCTGTACAGAATCTGCCTTTGAGGTTCACCATCGCATGCGGAAGGAGCGGAATTTTTCGATGAACATCAGGCAGTGGAAGCCGTCAATGCAGCGTCGTCTGACTTCCGAGGAAATTCTGGATCGTGGCAACCAACGAGACTAACTCGCAAGCATCGCTCTGGGATTGGATTCAGGGCATGTTCTCACCTCGACCGGATTCGGGTGGTCCATCGAGCGAGCAGCCACCGCGGCGCGGACGTGTCATTACGGTCTGTCTGCTGATCTCGACGTTTCTCTGGTTCACCTTTACGATCCGCGGCACATATACGGCTACCATCACGATGCCGACTCAAGTTCGGAATATACCTGAGAATGAGGCTCTGGCGTCGCTTCCACCAGATCATGTACGAGTGCAAGTTGAAGGGGAAGGGTTCTCATTGATCCGTATGAACTACAACCCGCCGGTCATCCCCATAGACGCTACGAACGACATCGTAAACCTGGAAGAGGCCGTTCGAGGAGTACCACAGAACGTGCGCATCATGAGCGTGAGTCCGGCCACGTTCAACCTTCAGAAAGAACCGGTCGTCTCGCGTCGCGTGCCGATTCGATCTCGTCTCGATATCCGACCTCCCAACACCTATGAACTCCTCGACGAGCCGCTTACGAACCCGGATTCGGTCGAGGTGACAGGGGCGAGGTCCATTATCTCCGATCTGACTGAATGGCCAACCGTAGAGCAGACCTACCGGAACGTCCGCGATTCACTGGTAACGACCGTCGCACTGTCGGATTCGCTCAGCAGTCTGGTTAGAAAATCGGTCCAGTACGTGCAGGTCAAGGCGTATGCGGGCCGCTTCACCGATGGTTACCGTGAGATCGGCGTATCGGTTGTCGGCGGGCCGCAAGAAGCGGTGACCCTTGAGCCGGAGACGATCGTCGTGCGGTACAAAGTGCTGTTTTCAGATCATGACCGGGCGCTCACGACACCCGATTTCTTTGCCACTGTCCTGTTTGAGGATATCCTCAACGACACGACCGGACGAATCGTGCCGACTCTGAATCTCCCGGAAGGGGTCACGTTGCGAGATGTCGAGATGATTCCGTCGAGTCTGCGTTATTTCCAGCGCCTGGAGTAGCGCGAGCCATATCCGGGTCCGTTTCCCACACGACCCTCCGTACGCCGGGGCCGCCGGCAATCGCAATAGGAAACACCCTACGGGCGGAATCGTACTCGCTCGGACCACGATAGAGGTTCCGCCGTGGTTGCTCGTCGTGTCTGTTCAGCATTCGAGATGTTCAAGAAGATCATCGGTTGGTCCCCGGCAGAGGTTGCATATGTGACCACCGATCAGGGCATCTTTACAGAATCGGGAACGTGGTTCTCGGCTACTGAGCAGTCCGTCGAGCGCTACGCAGGAGGAGTGCTGAAGGTGCGGCCGCTGAAACGACTGCTGGCCGATGTAGACATCTGGTTACGTGGACCGACTATTCTCGGGAGCTGGTCGCTGATCATATTGCTGGTCGTTCTTCCCCCGGTTGCGGCTCTGGGTGCGGCCATTACGATGTACGCGGGCTGGAGCATCATCGGCCCCTCTTTTGTGAGCCGATGGGTGAGCAAGGTATTGCGCGTTGCAGATAACGTGCTCGTGCAGGCCCTTTTGTATTTTGTTTTGCTGAGCCTGATTGCAAGAGCGGGTGCAATGACGGCCCTGTGGATCGGGATCGGCGGGTTCATAGCCTTCAGGTGGGGACTGATCCAGCGGGCCATCGACCCGCTGCTGAAACCGATTCATCGATCACTTTACAAGTTGCCGGTCCCGGATCAGGTGCTGCGTGCGTTCATTGTGCGTGCAGCCTTAAAGCATCGAATCGATATCCCACAAATTAATGAGATCGAACGAGGTATCAGGGATAAATGGAACTAGCGTTATCCGACGGCTATCCACGCACACGGATTTTTCTCGTGCGTCACGGTCAGACGGAGTATAATTTCAACCGAATCATGCAGGGGCGGCGCATCAACTCATCGCTGAACGAGATGGGTCGCAGTCAGGCTGCATCTCTGGCTGAGCGCTTTAAAGAGACGCCCATTGACGCCCTTTATGCCAGTTCGCTTCAACGGGCGGTGGATACGGCCGCAGCCATTGCCGAGCGGCAGCCGGAGCCGCTTGCCGTGCGCTGCCGATCCGCGTTTGATGAAATGTGCTGGGGAAGGTTCGAGGGGATGGGATCATCGCCCGAACTCCAGAATATCCTCGATCGCGTTTATTCGGAGTGGGATAACGGAAATTTCGGATATCTGATCGAGAACGGAGAATCGATACTCGATGTGCAGAAACGCGCCGTAGAAGGGTTTCACGAGGTGCTCGCCTATCATCCCGGCGAGACTGTCGTGATCGCCTCGCATGGCCGGCTGCTTCGGGTCCTTCTCGCGACTCTGCTGCCTGAATACGGGCTTCCACGTATGCACGAGATACATCACCATAACACCTGCGTCAATGAACTGATCATCGACGAAGGTACATGCAGGGCAATCAGGCTCAATTGTGTTCGCCATCTCAGCACCTATCAGATGGCGGCCTGATGTTTGAACGATCTGTCCCCGTCATAGACGACCAGGCGGAAGGCTGGGCGCCGTCGATAATCGACCGTGTCCTGCGCGAGCGGGAGTCGAATGCGCAGAGATTGGAGATCACCCTCGATCTGCGATCTGCCGAGCAGATACTATCCTCTTGGCGTGACGAAGACGTGCTGTTTTACTTGGCCTCCCGAAATCAGTCGGAGATCGTGGTCGCATCGGGTATATCGGATCAGATTTTCCTGGATGGAGAGCGGTCGCGTAAGGAAATCGTCGCATCGATAGCCGAGATCGAAGCACGTGCAGAGGATGGTGCCAGGTATTACGGAGGCCTTCGGTTCGACCCCTTTACGGACTCGGATGAGGAATGGCGTCCTTTCGGCACGATCAATTTCATCAAGCCTCGTTTCGAGGTCCGAATCGGCAGGGGTGCGACGGTACTGCTGGTGAATGAAGGCTCCGTCGAAGACCTCTCTCAGGCTATGGACGGATGGTCGTTCGACGACCGTCCGTGCAACGGTCGTGAGTTGAGGCTTAGACGCGGCACTGAGAATCCCAATCGTGCCGATTGGCTGAAGGCGGTCGAATCTGCGCTTACGGAGATCCGGCACGGGGACGTCGAGAAGCTGGTACTCGCTCGGGTGGTGGATTTCCATAGCGAACGGAAGATTGACGCCGTAAACCTGCTAACCAAGCTCACCAGGACATCACCGTCATGTTATCATCTTCTGTTTAGGCCGGAGCCCGGCGCGGAGTTTGTTTCTGCGACTCCGGAACGACTGCTGCAGCGACGTGGCAGCAAGCTCCGAAGCGAGGCTGTCGCCGGCACACGGCCGCGCAGCGTCTCCGTGGAGGATGATGCAAAGCTGCTCGATGATCTTCTGACCAGCGATAAGGAACGACGCGAGCACGAAGTGGTGGGCAGAAGCATTATTGAGGCACTGTCCGGCTTCTCGGAGTCGATTGATATTGCCCGTGAACCCTCGGAGATGCTCCTCGCGACGGGCCGTCACCTGAAGTCGGGCGTGCGCGCCGAGCTTCGTCCGGGAGTGCGAAGCGCCGACCTCATTGCGGCCGTTCACCCGACTCCCGCCGTGGGCGGATATCCCACGGACGACGCGCGAAGCTGGCTCCGAAATTCCGAGCCCTTCGATCGAGGGTGGTATGCAGGGGCGGTCGGATGGATAGGAGGGGAGGAGGCCGAGATCGCAGTCGGAATCCGATCGGCGCTCATACGTGACGAACGTCTGCGGCTCTATTCCGGGGCCGGAATCGTGGAAGGGTCGATTCCTGAGGCAGAATGGGATGAGATCGAGCAAAAGCTCGGTGGTTTCCTGAAGGTACTACGTGTTGATGGCACATGACGCCAGAGGAAACCGCACGTGCTGCACATGCCTGGGCCGACGCGCTCATCGATCAGCTCGTTGATGCGGGTGTAACTCAATTTTTTATCGCACCCGGATCGCGTAGCACGCCGCTGACGATGGCCGTCGCAAGACACCCGACGGCGCGAGCTTTTATCCACTTCGACGAGCGCGGAACGGCTTTCATGGCGCTCGGCGCCGCGCGTGCGAGCGGAATGCCTGCTGCCTGGATTACGACCTCAGGCACCGCAGTCGCGAATGGATTTCCCGCAGTGGTTGAGGCCGCAACGGATGCCGTCCCGATGATCCTGCTGACCGCCGACCGACCTCCTGAGCTGCGGCATACGGGCGCGAATCAGACCATCGACCAGGTCAAGATATTCGGTGATTACGTGCGGTGGTTCTTCGACGTGCCGGTGCCGGAGGCCGATGCCGGTACCGAGTTCGCCCGCTCGACCGCCGCCTATGCAGTTGAACGAGCACTTGGGCCCGATCCTGGTCCCGTACATCTGAACTGCATGTTCCGAGAGCCGCTCGCTCCGCCTGCCGACTATCGACAGGGCCCGGCCGGCCGGACCATTTTTAGTTCACGGTCGCGCTTGCGGCCGGATGAGGCTGCCCTTGAGCGGGTCGTTCGAATGCTCGATGAGGCCGCCCGCCCTCTCATCGTAGCGGGACGAATGTCTACGACCGATGAACCATGGAAAGTGGCCGAACTTGCGGCTTCACTCGACGTGCCGTTCGTGGCGGATATTGGATCGCAGCTTCGGCTCGGTGATCGCTATCGTACGAATCGGCTGACCTGGCTGGATGCGTTGTTGGCGTCAGGAGATCACGAGCTGCTCCGCCCCGACTTGATCCTTCATTTTGGTGGAGGGCTCGTCTCGAAAAGGATCACCGGAAGCCTGGCGGCTGCGCCGGATGCGAAGCGGTTTTCGATTCGTACCTCTGCAGCTCGGATGGATCCGTTTCATGCATTTGATCTTCGCATCCAGGCCCATCCGGGCGATGTCGCTGAAGAATTACGGACACGCGCAAAGCCGCGTCGGACTAGCTTGAACTCATCCATAGTGGCACCCGTTGCTGCGGCGGGTGAACGCCTTGCGACGTATTTTGATGGAGACAACGAACTCAGCGAGCCCTCCATCACCCACCACCTTTCTCGACTTCTGCCCGAGAGGCACCTCCTGATTCTTGGAAGCTCCATGCCGGTTCGCGACATGGACACGTTCGCCGTTGGTTCCGGTCACGCAGCGACGGTCATCGCCAATCGCGGGGCCAGTGGAATAGACGGCACGATCGCTACCGCGGTCGGAGCAACAGAGGCAATGGATCTCCCAGGGTCAGTGCTCTGCGGCGACCTGACTTTGCTCCATGACTTGAACTCGATCGCCGCACTTGCGCATACCCGGCGGCCGATTGTCGTTGTCGTTCTGAATAACGATGGTGGAGGCATTTTTTCCTTCCTGCCCATCTCCCATCATAAACGACAGTTCGAACGGTATTTCGGAACGCCACACGGACTCGGGTTTGAGCACGGCGCCAGAATGTTCAATTTGCAGTACTTCGCGCCCGACTGCATAAAGACGTTTCAGCGTGACTATCAGTCCGCGCTCGATTCCAAGAGGTCCGCCGTTATAGAGATTCGTACGAACCGCGCTCGCAATGTCGAAGACCACCGCAAGCTCTACGAAGCGGTGCGAAGGTGATGAAGGAAATTGCATGGATCGACGGCATTCGAATGCTGCGTCGAACGTCCGAAGTCACACCTCCGGTGTTCTTTCTGCACGGTTTTCTCGGTAGTGCCGACGAATGGCAACCGGTCGTTGATCTAATGGGAGATGTGAACGCAGCGGCCATCGACCTGCCCGGTCACGGTAAAAGCAGCACCTGCGACGAGCGGTTCTATTCACTTGATGGAATGATTGAACTGCTCGACCTGGTTGTTGACAGGCAGGGCGGTCGGGTCGATCTCGTTGGCTATTCCATGGGTGGACGTATCGCGCTGCTTTACGCGATCAAACGGCCGGAGCGGGTGCGAAAACTGGTCCTCGAATCCGCATCGCCGGGCATCGAAAATGAAGATGACCGCCGCCGAAGAATCGATCTTGACAAATCTCGCAGCATGCAGTTGCGGCAAAATGGTCTGGTTAGTTTCCTTCGGGATTGGTATCGTCAACCGCTGTTCGCATCGATGGAGGATCACCCTGGTCTGGTTAAAGAGCTCGTCGAGAAACGAAGTCGTGCAGATGCAGTGACGATTTCTCGAGCGTTGACGGCATTCTCACCGGGACGGATGCCGGCATGCTGGGCGCGCCTGAAAGACCTCGAGCCGAAGACGGTCTTCGTAGCCGGCTCGCTCGACACGCGATATGTTGAGATCGGGCGGGAGGCTGAACGACTCGATCGTGATTTCATACTGCATATCGAAGACGGAGCCGGGCACAACGTTCACCTCGAAAAAACCGCGCGATTTGCCGACCTACTGAAATACCACCTGAATACAAATAGCTGACCTGATATGAGCGATATTAACTGGAGCGGAGTTGGATCATACTCCGAAATCAAGTACCACAAGGCAGAAGGAATCGCCAAAATCACTATCAACCGTCCGCATGTGCGCAATGCGTTTACTCCGCTGACGGTGGAGGAGATGCGGCATGCCCTGAACAATGCACGCGATGACCACGAGATCGGAGTCATCATCCTGACGGGAGAAGGTCCGGAGGCTTTCTGCTCGGGTGGTGATCAATCGATTCGCGGCGATGCGGGATATAAGGAAGAAGGAACGGGCGTCATGCGCCTGAATGTGCTTGACTTCCAGCGTGAAATCCGTACTTGTCCGAAACCCGTGATCGCCATGGTGGCCGGCTGGGCCGTGGGCGGCGGACACGTGCTCCACGTGATGTGCGATCTGACGATCGCGGCCGATAATGCGCGGTTCATGCAGACGGGTCCGAAGGTTGGATCGTTCGATGGAGGATATGGTGCCTCGTATCTGGCCCGGATCGTCGGACAAAAGAAGGCCCGGGAAATCTGGTATTTGTGTCGCCCATACGATGCTCAGCAAGCGTTGCAGATGGGGCTCGTGAATACGGTCGTTCCTCTGGACAAGCTGGAGGAAGAGACCGTGCAGTGGTGCCGCGACATACTTGCCAACTCACAGATGGCCATCCGATTCCTGAAAGCATCGCTTAACGCGGATTGCGACGGACAGGCCGGTCTGCAGGAGCTCGCGGGCAACGCTACAATGCTTTTCTATATGAGTGAGGAGGGGCAGGAAGGCCGAAACGCGTACAACGAAAAGCGGAAGCCCGACTTCAGCAAGTTTCCCTATCGGCCGTGACGATGTCTCACTCGGCTGGTCAAACCGTACATCGACGACGTGGTGGGATCGCTCCGTGGCTACTGGCAGCACGACCCCAAACGCTATGGGCCGCGATCTCGCCCGTCATTGTCGGTACGGCCATCGCGATCGCCGATAGTGTCTGGCACGGTCCTTCGGCATTCTTTGCACTGCTGGGCGCGATCCTGATCCAGATCGGCACCAATTACAGCAACGACTACCACGACTTCATCAAGGGCGCCGATACCGATGCGCGAAAGGGACCTACGCGGGCTACGCATGCCGGACTCGTCGCGCCGGACACGATGCGAAACGCCGCGGCGATCACCTTTGGCCTCGCGGTCGTGTCGGGGCTGTATCTGATATTTCGTGGAGGACTCCCGATCCTCGTAATCGGCATTCTCTCTGTAATATCTGGAATATGGTATACGGCCGGACGATACTCGCTCGCGTACACCGGACTCGCTGATCTATTCGTACTCATCTTCTTCGGGCCGGTGGCAGTTGGAGGAACGTACTACGTTCAGGCTCTAACAGTAACGCCCGCTGTAATCGCGGCGGGTTTTGGCCCCGGATTGCTGGCGGTGGCGATCTTACTCGTCAACAATATCCGAGATATCGACGAGGATCGAGAAGCGAACAAACGAACGCTGGTGGTCCGGCTTGGAAGAAATGCGGGGGTCGGACTCTATTTGTTCGTGTTGATTGCGTCCGCACTCTTGCCCGTCGCCCTGGTGATGGTGTGGAATGCTCCAATAACCATTCTTCTTGCTTCATTCGTCCCTTTGGTGGGAATTCCGGTATTTAGATCCTTGCGGCGACACCGAGACGCCGACAATCTGAATCCCCTTCTTGGACGCACATCGCAGCTGCTGTTCGGCTATAGTCTGGCTTTCTCTCTGGGATGGATGATTGGTTGACAGAGCTTCCGGATGGAGTGAAGGCTACGTGCTTTTCCTTTCGGTTTCCGTTCGTTCGGCCAGTAGCCGTTGCACCGGGGGGCCGAACGATTGAATCTACCGAGGGTGTACTTGTCCGACTTCAAGATGAGGACGGCCACGAAGGGTGGGGCGAGGCGACCACCTTGCCGGGATTCGTCGAGGCATCGATAGATGAAATATGCGCCTCTGCGCGGGCCTGGGTCGAGCGAGACACGGATCGAGGTCCTGCCTCACTCGCTTTTGCGATCGATAGTGCCCTGACGGATCTGATGGGGAAGCGTGCGGGTCAATCTTGGGGAGAAGTACTCGGGGCGGAACGGTCCGTAGTAGAGCTTAACGCCCTCATCGACGATGTTCAGGCGGCACGTGCCACGGTGAACCTCACTCATCGGATGCCGGGCACCGTTAAAATGAAGGTGGGACGCATGCCGGTGGATGAGGATATCGAACGGGTGCTGCACGTCCGCCGATCGCTGCCTCGTTTCACAAAGCTTCGTCTGGATGCGAACCGAACGTGGGATCTGGACACGGCGCGGAGGTTTCTCGAGGCCGTCAGTCAGGTGGATATTGAGTATATAGAGGAACCTCTCACCGACGCGTCGCAACTGCCGCAATTAGCTGAAGAGTTCGAGGTGGGACTGGCACTCGATGAGACCTTGCGAGAGATGGATGTGTCGGACCTCGAGGGTACCGGCTGGTGTGCGGCGATCGTGCTCAAGCCTTCGATTCATGGATCGCTGGAACGGTATCGATCCTTTGTATCCGCAGCAACGCGAAATGGAAAGGCAGTCGTTCTGAGCAGCGCTTATGAATCCGGGGTTGGTATGCAGATGATCGTTGCTCTGGCAGCGGCTCTTCCGATCGAAACTGCTCACGGATTCTCACCATACCAGATGCTTGAAAGCGACGTACTCGAACCTCGTCTGGATCTCAATTCATGGCGCGTTCGGACCGAACAAGTCCTGGCGCCAAGACGAATCCGGTTAGATATGTTAACCGAAGTACGATAGAAGATGGCCGGCGTGCTCCGCACATGTCCCCTCGCTCACTTTGCCCGTTCGACTCCGGATAATGTGGCACTCATTACCCCCGATGGAGAAACCGTCACCTTCCGCGAATTAGACCGTCGGGTATCTGATGCGGCACAGGGGCTGGATGAGCAGATGATCGTCCGAGGAGAGCGTGTCGCAATTCATGCACCGCTGGGACCGGACCTCATCACACTCCTTCTGGCGTGCTTTCGAAGGGGTGTGGTAGCGGCACCCATTAATCTGCGCTGGCCGGCGGGCTCGATCAAATCCGAGTGTGCATCGATTCGTGCAGAAAAGATTATCGTAAACCAGCGGCTGGAAATCTCAGAATCCATCCGTCAAATTCGGTTGGATGATGTTCTCTCGGGTTCGTCGAACGGATCGGCAGACGCGGTGTGGGATCTCACAGCACCTGCCACGATCGTGTTCACTTCCGGATCGACCGGAGCCTCGAAGCCCGTTCTGCACTCGCTCGGCAACCACGTCTACAATGCCGAGGGCTCGTGCACGAACATCGGGATCGAGCCGGCCGACAAATGGCTCCTGGCTCTGCCACTGTATCACGTCGGGGGTCTGGCAATCCTCTTCCGATGCATTCTCCCGGGGGCGACTATTGCGCTGCCTTCGGAGGGAGAACTTATCACCGATGCCATAGACCGACTGCGCCCAACCCACCTTTCGCTTGTTGCAACACAGTTGGGCCGAATGCTCGATCGGGGGTTTGGTCCGGGAGCGCGAGATCTCAAGGCAATATTATTAGGTGGAAGCGCGATAGAGCCGGATCTAATCGATCGATCCCTTGATCAAGGACTCCCTTTACACGTCTCATACGGGATGTCCGAGATGAGTTCGCAAATCACGACCACGCCGGCCGGTGCGGATCGCGAGACCCTGGCCACATCGGGCCGGGTATTGCCTTTCCGTGAGATCTCCTTTGATAACGACCACATCCTCGTTCGCGGTGAAACGCGCTTCCTCGGATATATCAACGGAGAGGCGCTCGAGCAGCCGTTTGATGCTGAGGGGTGGTTTCGGACGGGCGACACGGGGCACCTCGACGATCTGGGCCGTCTGGTGGTCACCGGACGCGTAGACGACATGTTTATCTCAGGCGGCGAGAATATTCAACCCGGTCGGATAGAACGCGCCCTGACTGCGATCCCGGGCATCGTCTCGGCGGTCGTCGTACCCGTACCCGACGATGATTTTGGCAGACTTCCCGTGGCTTTCGTCAAGAAGGCATCGGTTATCCGTGTGGAAGAGATCGCCCGCCGGCTGCGCGAAACATTGCCGGGTTACATGATCCCGGTGGCCTGGTTCGCCTTACCTGAAGATCCTGCGTCGTCGATGAAACGGTCTCGCCGCGACCTCGAAGCACTTGCGCTCCGGCTCACGCAGAAGTAGTGAGCGCGTTCCGCTGCAGCCAGAACACGAGGATATCATCCCCAAACTCGGGGACCTCGCTTTTTGCCAGCACGTGCTGCAGCATCGCTGACACGGGGTCGCCGGCTCCGCGGGCAATGGTGGCCGCATGACAGATGCCGTCCTCTCCGACCATCTCTCCCGACTTCAGCCGCTGCTCCATCAGGCCATCCGTATAGGATACGAACGAGCTTTCCCGGGGAAGTTCGAACGAATGGTCCGTGAACTCGGCATTCGGATCCAGCCCGAGTATGATGTCACTATGCTCGACGATCGTTGCGTTGTGGGGCGTGACCAGAACAGGGCGGCAGTGACCGGCATTGGTATAGGTGATGAGGTTCTTCGACACTTCCCACTTGATCAACAGCAGCGAGGCAAAGGTCTCCTCCATCACATAGTCCTTCATCAGGAGCTGGTTCAGACGCTGCATTAAATCAGCCGGCGAGGAGGTCTCCCGAAGCATGGCATGCAGCGTTCCACGGACATAGCTCAAGAAGCTAAAGGCGTAGAACTTTGCTCGGAGTCCCTTCCCCATCACATCTCCGATGGTAAAGAAATAAGTGCCGGGTTTCGACTCGGTCCAGTCGAAGAGGTCGCCCCCACCGTGTTCGCGAGGACTGTTGTGAAAGAAGACGCTGTGACCATCCACCTGCGGTAGCGTCTTCGGTGTAAGCTTCTCCGAGAAGTCTTTGCCGATCCGCGCGTCGAGCTGGGTTTGAAATATCCGCGTGCGCTCGCGCTTGAGAGGAATGCGCACGGGTGTGGATGACTACATCACCAAACCGTTTGACATCGATCAGTTACTGATGCGGATCGAACGACT
>CBFGXY010000023.1:0-11840 GCA_965652945.1 uncultured bacterium | reverse complement strand
CTCTGATGCCGGAATGAGCAAGAACGAGATTGACGAAGTCATCCTGGTCGGGGGCGGAACCTATGACATTTCGATCCTGGAACTTGGCGACGGAGTCTTCGAGGTAAAGGCTACGTACGGCGACACCCATCTCGGCGGTGACGACTTCGACCAACGGCTGATCGATTACATCGCCGATGAGTTTCAAAAGCGGGAAGGAGTCGACCTTCGTCAAGACAAAATGGCACTGCAGCGCCTCCGTGAGGCCGCTGAGAAAGCAAAGATCGAGCTTTCCAGTGCAAACCAGACGAACATTAACCTGCCGTTCATCACCGCCACGCAGGAAGGTCCGAAGCACCTGTCTCTGGATATTACTCGTTCTAAGTTCGAGCAACTGATCGACGATCTGGTCAGCCGCACCATTCCGCAGATGGAAAAAGCACTCTCTGATGCCGGAATGAGCAAGAACGAGATTGACGAAGTCATCCTGGTCGGGGGCTCGACGCGTATTCCTCTTGTTCAGAAGACGGTAGAAGATTTCTTTGGCACGAAGCCGAACCGATCAGTGAACCCGGATGAGGTCGTTGCCATTGGCGCAGCTATCCAGGGCGGAGTACTCTCCGGAGACGTATCGGATGTGCTTCTTCTCGACGTGTCACCGCTGAACCTCGGCATTGAAACGCTGGGCGGTGTCATGACGACACTTATTCCGGCCAACACCACGATCCCGACACGCAAGAGCGAGGTGTTCTCTACGGCGAGCGACAACCAGCCCTCGGTCGAGATCCACGTGCTGCAGGGAGATCGGGAGATGGCTGCCTATAACCGTACCATCGGGCGTTTCCATCTCGACGGGATTCCGCCGGCACCTCGTGGAGTACCGCAGGTGGAAGTAACCTTCGATATCGACGCGAACGGAATCCTCAGCGTCTCGGCGAAGGACAAAGCCACCAATAAGGAGCAGTCGATTCGCATCGAGGCCTCCAGCGGACTCTCGGAGGAGGAGATCGAGAAGATGCGGAAGGATGCCCGCGAGCATGCCGCGGAAGACAAGAAGCGGCGTGAGGAGATCGACAAGGTCAATGCAGCCGACTCGCTGATCTACTCATCCGAGAAAAACCTCAACGAATACGGAGACAAGCTGCCGGCCGACAAGAAGGCGAAAATCGAGGCCGGTCTAGAGCGTCTGAAGGAAGCTCACAAAGCATCCAACGTCACGGAGATTGATTCGGCGATGGAGCAGCTGAATCAGGCATGGAATGAAGCCTCCGAAGACATGTATAAGGCGCAGCAGGAAGCTGAAGCAGGTTCTGCCGAAGCTGATGGCGCGCCGGGTTCAGCTTCCGAGGACTCGGAAGGGTTTAAAGACGTTGACTACGAAGTGGTCGATGAAGATGAAGAGCAGAACTAACGTCCGCTCGGCTCTCTAAAAACGGAGCGGTTTAACATAGATGAAGCCTCGGTCGCCACGTCGGCCGAGGCTTTTCTTTTTCGGCAGATTTGGGGACAATTACGGATTGGATAGTGTAGCTCGAAATCTACCGAAGTGCTCCCGAGGGACATGTCCTCCCCTTCCTCCCGAATGACTTCTTTCGATCCCGTCGCGGTGCGAGATAAGATGGAGCGAAGAAAATGAACTGAGACTGGGGCATACTATTGCATGACGTATTCAGACATCCTTCTCGCCCTATCACTCCCTAACCAGAACCACACCTTCCAGTAACGTAATCATATGTTGGTCCTGTCGCGGTGCACTTCCAAGACTCGTGATCACAAAGCGAAGCTCCCAGTCCCCCGCCGTACGGTCGATGATAATCGGCCCTGCCGAATCTGCATTCTGCTTCTGTGCAATATTTACAACTTCGATCTCCTCACGAATCGGTCCATGTTCGACAACGATCAAGTTCGTCTCGATTCGGACCGACGGTCCCTCCGCTCCGAGCACAAGTGACGTCTCATCTATAGTGAGGGAATTTAACACGGCTATACGGTCATACTCTGCGACATCGATTGCATCACGCGCTGCCGTTTGCCAGTGGAAGAACCCCCGCTCAGGAGCGTGTGGATCGCGTTCGATAAGAAGCGCAAGCGCCTTTGCGGTTCGCTCGTAAGTCCCGGCATCATCTGGAACCTGCATGAGGTCCTCGACAGATTCCTCGCCATGAGTATGTATCAGATACCGAGTGATTGATGCGATCTCATCGTATTGGTCCCCGGTAACCATCACGGGCCGCTCGGCCTCCAGATTGATCTGCCCCAGACGTGATTCGAGTCGGGCGTATTGACTCAAACGTGAGATTGAGAAAAGGCTCCAGGGTCCGAATGATACGATGACTAACACCAGTGCCAGGGTCATCGGAATAAGGCGAATCGGCCGACCGCGTGTCACGGCGAGCACCACGCCCATCATTCCCAGCCATATCGCGATGACAGTGCCGAGATACCGAGGTTCGGTTATACCGTAGGGTTCCACTCGCTGCCAAATGGCCAGAAACAGTACCACCGCGAGAGGGACCAGCAATGCGTAGAAAGCCTGAACGCTCCTCCTTACGCCCTGTCGTGCCTGTGCGTCGTATCGCGGATAGATAAGTAGAAGAGTCAGAATCCCGAATCCGGAAAAGCCAAGAATCAGCGCGGAGACCGTCCCCTGGGGCCATGACCACTGGATAATTATTCTACCGATATAGGCGTAGAGGATGAGGAAATACAGGATGGTCAGCGGCAGCATCACATAATGTGACAGGACGAGAAGACCGCGCGGATATGAGCTTTCGGACTGTAACTCGTCCAGGTAAAGGGGAACGCCCGCCAAAAAATAAAAGGTGTTTAGCAGCCCGAAAGACAGTATCCAGATTCGAGGATAGGTAACATTCGGTATCGAGACATCAAAGAGCACTTCGACCGCTCCAACTGCTGCCGTCAATCCCACCGCGCAGACAACCGACAGAAATCCCGACGTCGCTATTCGAAGGAACAGGCTTTTATTGAAATGCCAGAAACCGTTTCGCTGGCCTCTGCGCAAATACGGAGCAAACGATACAGCGAGGTGCGCCGCGGCAACGAGGAGGCCAAACCGAATGTAGTGGTACGTTGGGGCTGAAGGTCCGAGCGTAGTCGGAAGCGTAAACAGATACAGAAGTGGCACAATGATACCCGCCGCGGAAGTAATGACCCGGGCGGTCGGGCCAAAGCGTTCACCTGCGAGCGTCAATGCGATCGAGAGAGGTAGTCCCAGCAGGCATGCCATCGAGACGCGTTGCAAAGACGACTCCCCATCTGTGCCGGCCAACATGAAGGCTACTATCGTCCCCAGAATGGTCCACAAGATTGGTATGGGGAAGCGTCGGGTGGTGAGTGCGAGCGCTTCTCGGATTGCTCCGGGCAGGCGACTCAGGCGGGCGGACAGGTTTTTCAGCAAGTCGGTTTCGGAATGCTCCGAGATTATGGTTGAGCAGCGAAATCGATCGGACCTCTCGTCTTATAATAACGCATGAAGGTGATCAATCCCTGCCCGCAGGCTCGAGCCCGAAGATTCGCCTCGCATTTTGGCTTGTGATTCGGGCTACCTCCTCCAGGCTCATTCCGCGGATCCGGGCAACTTTCTCGGCCACGATGCGCACGTAGGCGGGTTCGTTTCGCTTACCCCGATACGGATCCGGAGCGAGGAAAGGTGCATCCGTTTCGAGGACAATTTGATCGAGAGGAAGCTCGCGCACGACGTCGTCCAGGTTGCTGTTCTTAAAGGTTACGATGCCCCCTATTCCTACAAGGAATCCAATTTCCGCAGCACGCCGCGCGGTCCGGGCGTCATCGACAAAACAGTGAAGGATTCCGCGCAGTTTAGAGGGATTTGGAAGCCTGCTGCGCTCCTCCTCGAGGATGCGCAGAATATCATGCGTCGCTTCACGATTGTGGAGAATCAGTGGCATATCCGCCTCCACCGCGAGGCGGATATGTCGACGGAAGAAATCCTGCTGACGTTCGTCGAATGACCGGTCCCAGTAATAATCGAGCCCGCTCTCACCGATCGCAATGACCTTCGGATGCTGAGCCAGCCGCCGAACTTCCTCGAAATCTGAATCGCTAGCCGCAGCGGTTTCCGACGGATGCAATGCCGCCATTGCGTACAGCCCTTCATGCGTCTTCGAAAGTTCGATCGCTCGATGTATCGAGGACACGTCGATAGCGGGCATGATGATGATCTCCACGCCCTCATCTCGGGCACGCGCTATCGTAGCAGCAATCTCGCCGTCAAACCGTTCATGATAAATGTGTGCGTGCGTATCGATGAGCATCTGAGGCCGGCCTGATTTATCGACAGTGATCGAACGGCGAAGTAATCGTCCCCGCGTCATTTGTTCTGGAAGCCCATCGAGTCCGGTGCATCGACGCCCGAAACATCTTGCGCCGTATCTTGGATGGTTGACCAACGACGGACCGGATGTCGGGGAACGCCCTCCCCGATGAAAGCGTGAATGCGGAGTACAATTTGGAAGAGGTTGTAATCCAAATGTTTGTCGCCGGTAGCGAACAGGAGATGACTTCGTTGTTCGCCCTATTAATCCAAGCAAGCAGGGTAACCGTTTGAAGAAGATCGTCTACATCGCACGTGCGCTCGTCATTCTCGCACCAATCGTGGCGCTGATCCCCCTTGGCCGGGTTGCGTACGACTGGGCAGAGTTTTCGCGTGTGCTTCCTGTAGATGCACTGCCTTCGGCGCCAAAGGCCTTCGACTGGGTCCTGTGGCAGGACAGAGACGGCCTGATCAAAGCAGCCTATGTCTTTCCCGAAGGTCCGGCTGCGGTGGCGGGTATCAGAACCGGTGATGTTTTCTATTCGCTGGAATATCAACAGTACTTCAATGCCGACGACGTGAAACGCGCCGTAGAAGGCATTCCACCCGGTGAAACACGTCTCTATCAGATATTGCGGGATGAGCGGTACCTGGAAGCTCCGGTCACTTTTACTCGATATCCAACGTTCATTTACCCGCTCTCGACTACGATCTGGCGGTTCTCACTCTGGGGATACACACTCGGTACTTTCCTACACATTCTCGGATTACTTATCGTGGCGCCTCTGGCCGTTCGCAGCCGAACGTCACGCTATTCGTTACTCCTGATCTCCCTTTCCTCGCTGTGGGTGTTCGGGAATTTCCTTCGACTGATCAGCATAGAGTTCATTGGTCCGCCGCTGATACCGCACAGCACCTACGACCATTTCTTCCAGTTCCTGACCTTGATCGGGATCATTGGATGGGTTGGCTTTCCGTCGCTATTGCTTCAGCATGTGATTCGCGACGGACTTGGTGATCGCGTGCGAGCGATTGGTCCAATTCGGCACATCATCCATGCGCCGGCCGTCATACTCGCGGGCTCCGTCATACTGGTAATCATCGGTGGTAACATCGGGCCTCTCACCATCGATGCTCTGGTCTCGCCGATTCTGTTTTACGCATCGATTTATATCGCACTGGCGGCGGTCCTCATTCTGTCGATGCGCTTGAGTTCATCCAAGGAAGTCCGCGTGGTAGTCGGCGACTGGGGTCGATCGGGAAGTATCATTACGTTATGCGTTGCCGTGTTCTTCGGGCTTTCCGTAACCGGAATCGTTCCGCTGTTCGGTGCGGAATCAGATGTCTATTCTGGATGGCTCATTGTGGGTGCTCAACTCTTGTCCGTGGTTCCGGTGGTGCTGGTTTCGGTCGCAACGCTCAAGCACGGTAAGATCGACGAGGTGCTGAGCCGCGCCCTGACATATATGACCGTCATGGGTCTTTTCTTCTTCCTCTTCGTGGGCGGACTGGCCGCTCTCGAGACCCTCTCTATACAGCCGAGGCTCTCGCGCAATGTAGTTGCGGGTATATATGCGGTCGTTTTACTGATCGTATTTGATCAGGCTGCGAGACAGATCCGAGTCTATGCCTCCAACTTTTTCGCATCCGAGAGGCACCGCATCCGGAAGCGACTGAGCCACTTCCAGGAGCAGATGCGCTCGATATTGGATCTCGATGTTTTGCTCAAGCGGACGACTCAGGTAGCCGGTGAGGCCTTTGATGCGAGGTCGGTGGCCCTTTTTCTTACACCGGACAAAGAATCTTCCCAGTGGATCTCCGCCACCTACCATCCTGAGCCGCCATATCTCACCGAGCGTGTGGTGTCCCATATCTGGCCCCAGCTTCAATCGAAAGGATACATCTGGGCGGCAGACCCCGCCCTGGATGAAAGCCGGTTAGACCCCGAGCTTTCTACGCTGCTTCGTGAGCACGGCGCAGCGCTCTCCGTTCCGATCGCCGGAGACGACAAGCCTATAGGTCTGCTCGTTCTAGCAAACAGACGGCAGAAACGGATGGTGTACAATCTCGATGACGTCGAGATGCTGCGGTCACTTTCTGCTCAACTGGCCATCGCCGTCGAGCGGCTTCGTCTTGTGGAGCATCAAAAAGATCTCGTGAGAGAGACGGCCGAAGCACATCTGGTGGCTCTCCGGGCGCAGATCAATCCCCATTTTCTCTTCAATGCTCTGAACACCATCGCAGCTCTGATCGAGGAGCGGCCGCAAGAGGCGGAGGCTACGGTCGAGCACCTGGCGGCGATATTTCGCTATACTCTTCAGACCGGCAGCCGCGCGTTCGTGACACTGGCGGAGGAGTTCGGATTAGTTGAGCATTACCTGGCGATCGAAAAGGCACGCTTCGGAGAGAAGCTGCGAGTCGAGATCGACTTGAAACTGGATCTGCAGGATGTGCCGGTACCGGCCTTCACGGTGCAAACGCTTGTCGAGAATGCCATCAAGCATGGACTTTCGGCCCGGCGGGAGGTCGGGGAGCTCGAAATCGGCGCGCAGCGCCTACGGGAAGGAATCGAGGTGTATGTGGAGGACACTGGTGTCGGCATTCCGCTCACCGGCGCGAACGACACCACGTTCTACGGGATTGGTCTCAAGAACATCTCTTCCAGACTCGAGAAGCTATATGGCAGAACGGGTCTTCTTCGGATTACGAGTGTTCGAGGTGAAGGAACCCGTGCGAGCTTCATTCTTCCACACCACCGAGAGATGACCGGCACCTCCGACGCCGGCATCGAAATGCTCACATCTCAAATCGTTTAATATGGCCCGGTTGACTGCTGTAGTCGTTGATGACGAAGCCCCGGCTCGTTCTCGGCTTCAAAAGCTGTTGGAATCGACCGTCGGCGATCGTGTCGAGGTGCTGGCCGAAGCATCCGACGGTAAGGAGGCGCTCGAACTGATGTCGCAACACGATGTAGACGTGGTGTTTCTGGATATCCAGATGCCCGAGCTGAATGGATTTGAGGTTCTCGAGCGTCTCGATCCGCAGAACAGACCGGTGGTTATCTTCACGACCGCCTACGATTCATATGCTCTGAAGGCTTTCGAAGCAAACGCTGTCGACTATCTGCTCAAGCCTATCGGCAGGGATCGCCTGGTGGAGGCCATCACCCGCGTTGAGCAGCTACGGGAATCTGGACCATCCCAGTCCCGTCTCGATGAGCGAATGGCCCGCCTTCTGGATTGGTTGGAGAACGAGGATGCACTTCCAACGCCCCCTGCAGCGGGTCGGTCTGAGATCGTACGCCAGATCAGTGTGCCTTATCGCGACCGGATCCTCCTGATACCCGTGCGCGACCTGGTCTCGGCCGAGATCCACGACGGGATCACGAGACTATATGTTCTGGAGGAAGTTGGTCAGCCCACGCGGGTAAAGCTCAGACAGCACGTCGTGAATTATACGCTCGACGAACTCGAAAGTAAGCTCGACCCCGGTGCGTTCATGCGTGTGCACCGTTCGGCGATCGTTCAGATGGAACACATTCGCGAGCTCGTCCCCTGGTTCAGTGGCCGCTTCAAACTCATTATGATCGAAGAACATGAGGTGATCGCCAGTCGCGATCGGTCTCGGCTGCTGCGCGACCGCCTGATATTATAAATAGGAGGTCAGAGGATTTATCCTTGCCGCATTTGTGAGGATTTGGTACGTTCCGCAGACTTCGCGCCTTCGCGAAGGATTCGGGATATACTCATCGATTCCTTACAATCATGCGACACGCTACCATAGCCCTCCTCGCCGGCGTACTGCTGGTGCTTGCCTTACCTGTCGCGGCCCAAGAGGCTGAAACCTCTTACCGGTTTATTTCACCGCCTACCGACGACATCACCAATCCCTTCACACCGGGCTCAAACTCTGGTGCCCGTGCAGTAAGCGGCCCGTACGACCTCGACGGTGACGGACGGGTCGAGGTCCTCGTGACAGACTACTCCGGCGGCGGTCGTGTGCACGTGCTGGAGCACGTTTCAGAGGGCGAATGGGAGCATGTCTATTCGACTCCATGGGCAGACTCGACCGGTTCATCTAACAATGCGCGATACGCCATCGGGACCGATCTCGACGGCAATGGCCGCCATGAAATCATCTTTGTTTGCGGATGGGGATACAGCACGACCAACCCTAACGATGCCTACCGACCGGGTCTCTGTGTCTTCGAGCACACCGGTGAGGACAATGATTATGGAGATGAACCGATCGCCGTGTTTACATTCTCTCCCGACGAACCGGACCGGCTCATCCCCGAGCAGTTCGAGGCCCTCGATATCGACGGGGATGGTCAGATGGAATTGCTGGTGCCCAACAACGGGGCGGCCAATACGTTCGATAACTGGTACGTGATTTCCGTCGACGGCACGTTTGATTCGGGATTCGCAACCTGGGTGGTCGAGGCCCGTGTGTCCACGCGCGAGAGTGAGGAATTCGACCCTGTGAACCGCGGTGGTGGCAGCTCCCAGGCCATTCATGCTGCCGATCTTGACGGTGACGGTATGTACGAGATCTCGATGCACTCGTGGAACAGCTTCAACCTCACCAACGGTGCGGTAGCCGGAGCCGACTCCTACATCTTTCCGGGAGCGGAGGATGCCAATGTCTTCCTGCAAGCCACGGCCGATATCGGAGACGACGTGTCTCTCTTCGGCGGTGTCGTAGTAGACATCAATGGAGACGGCCGGGATGAGGTCTATTATCCCCGCTATCTCTCGCAGGCCGTATCCGTACTGAGTTACGGCCCGGATGACGACGTTCTCCAGGTCACAAGCGACAATTTCGGCCTCGATGTTCTGGGTGGTGAGGGCAGTACTCCGTTCACGGATTTCGGCATCGCGGTCGGTGATCTCGATGGCGATGGTCAGCCCGAGATCATCGGTGTTGGACCTGGATATGATCCCGTCGCGGCGACGGCCGGCGAGCCCGCCCATTTCCTTCATGTAGCCAAATGGGTCGGCGGACAAGACGGCGATCCGAAGGAGCCGTCCAACTACGAAATCTCAGTCCTGGCCACTCCGCTTCCCGGCGACACCGCGCACTTTGACGTCGTGGTTCGAGACTCCCTCGGCGAGGTATCGCGCTATTTCATCGACGGAGCGGCCGGCCGTTACTTCCCGACCAAGCTGGCCTACCTGGGAGATGTCAATGATAATGGCACATATCAGATCGCTGTTTCCTACCAGGGAATAGCAGACAGCATGTATGTGTACGACGAGGTGTGGAACGCCGACTCACTGCGATACGATCGCACAGTCAGGGAGGCCATCGCGGCGGAGCGTACCTTCGCGCGGATCTTTACGATTGACGAGACGGGCGTGAGCAGCGAGTCGACGGTGATCCTTCCGTCCGATTATAAGCTGTCGGCCAACTACCCGAATCCGTTCAACCCGTCGACGACGTTTTCCTTTACACTCCCTGCGGACCGCACGGTCAGTGTAAAGATTTACGACGTAATGGGACGACTCGTCAACACGCTCATTGCCAACGATCATATTGCGCGTGGTACATACGAGGTCACATGGGACGGCACGAACGATGCGGGTACGTCCGTTGCCAGTGGCACCTACTTCTACACGCTCGAGTACGGCAACTTCCGACAGTCGCGGAAGATGCTCCTTATCAAGTGAGTAGGCCGAAGTGGGAGGAGGCATCCCCTCCTCCCCTTCGATTTATCGGATATGCGACTTAATCCATCAACCGCCTGAAGCGGTCTGATATGTCTCCAATCGCCTCTGCCACGGCACGATTTACACTCGTAATCGCGGCCATCATTATCACCTCGCTGGTGCCCTCAAGCGCGTTCGCACAGGGGAAGATCTCCGGACGGGTCACGGAAACCGGAAGTGGTCATCCACTGGCGGGCGTGAACGTCTATCTGGAGGGCACGCAGCAAGGAACAACGACCGACGGTGACGGCAACTACGTCATTATCAATGTAAGGCCGGGTGAACACACGGTCGTGTTTTCGTTCATTGGCTTTCAGACTCACCGCGTAACGGGCGTCCGATCCGTGACCGGCCAGACCACGGAGGTGAATGTAGCGCTGCGCGAGGAAGTGATTGAAGGCCAGGAAATCATCGTGCAGGCTCAAAGGCCGCTTGTCCAGAAGGACCTGACGGCGTCGCGCAAGACGGTAGTCGCCGATGACATCGAGGCGTTGCCCGTCGAGAGCATTTTCGACATCCTGCAGACACAGGCAGGAATTACCACCGGTGCCGATGGCGCGATCCACGTACGAGGAGGTCGAAGCAATGAGATCTCCTATCTCGTCGACGGATTATCGGTGGGCAACCCGTTCGAAACGAACGGTCTCGCCACGAGTGTCGCCACCGATGCGATCCAGGAAATGACGATCATCTCGGGCGCATTCAACGCCGAGTATGGGAAGGCAATGTCCGGCATCGTGAACCTCGTGACAAAAGAAGGCGGTGAAGAGTATACCGCCTCTGCCACTTTCTACGGTGGAGACAATGTCACATCCAATGACGATATTTTTTTCACGCCCGACCGGCTCGGTCTCAACACCTATACGATGGAAGGGTCTGTGAGCGGCCCCCTACCGCTGCTCAGAAGTGTTCGGTTTTTTGTATCCGCCCGGCACGACCGAGACGATGGCTACATCTACGGAAAGCGACAGCACCTGCCCTCCGACTCGGTCAATTTTAACTCGAACCCGATCTACTACGAGATCCAGGGCCGACCATGGTTTGATTTTGGTCCGGACGAGGAAGTGCCCGGCGAAATCGTGCCGATGAACCCGCGTCAGAGCACCAATATCCTGGGGAAGGTGACCGTACGCCCAGTTGCGCCGCTCAAGATCGAATACTCCTACTTGTACGATCACTCAAAACGTACCCCCTTCGCTTTTGCCTATCGCTTCAACCCTGATGGGGTCGCCGGCATCCGTGACCACAGCAATAACCACAGCCTGCACCTGACGCATACCGTGAGCGACCGGATGTTCTATACCGTCAGAATGTCCTATGCCTGGAGCCGGTATCGAAATTATCTTTATGAAGACCCGCAGGACGAACGCTACGTGTCGACGGGCAGAAGGATCGGATTTCCCGGTGTCAACTTTCTGATGGGCGGAACGCAGAATGATCACATTTATGAGGATTCCCGGTCATTTCGCGCCAAGTTCGACCTGACGCGCCAGATCGGTGTGATCCATGAGGCCAAGATCGGGTTCGATATGCAACTGCATTCGCTCGACCGGCAGAACTTCACCATTCTGTACGATGGCAATAGATATCTGGTACCGACGGTCGAACCGGTGACGAGTCCTTCGCACGACCGCTATACGGATCAGCCGGTTACAGAGCTGAGCGCCTATATCCAGGACAAACTGGAATTCCAGGACTTCATCATTAACGCCGGTCTTCGTTTCGAGCACTTCAACCCCTACGGAATGCACGTAGCCGATCTGCTCGACCCCAAAGGGGAACAGGTGACATCCAAAACTCAGAACCTGCTGCTTCCCCTACTTGGCGTCTCGTTTCCCATTACCGAATTCGGCATTATC
>CBFGXY010000022.1:0-11996 GCA_965652945.1 uncultured bacterium | reverse complement strand
ATCCTCTGTTCAGGTCCTTCGTCGAAGCCTGTGTTGAATATGCGCGTGGCAAAGACCTTCTGGAGCGTCCACGGCCACCGAAGCGCAGATCACCCGCAAAACTGGCCGCGGCCAAGATGTAAAGCGGATCAGTCCATTTCGTCGTCGCGGCCCATGTCCATGCCTCGCTCGGAGCCACCGCCCCGCGATCCATCGGAGCCGCTGCCGAAATTGTAGCGGAAGGAGATGGAAATCCGTCTGGCATCCCAGTCGCTGTAGGATTCCTGGAAATACAAGGCATCGTCGTGCAGGATATGGGAATGTCGCTGGTCGAACACATCCCTCGCGCGCAGACTCAGGCTCGCACGATTACCTAAGAGTTGTTGGCGGAGCGCGAAGTCAACCGACGACCGCCCTGCTATCCGCCCGCGCTCGGTCTCAAGCGGCGCCCGATAGTGGAACGACAGCTGTAAGTCCAGGTCGGGCATGATCCGGAAGGTGGCGTTCGTTCGTGAGGAGAGACCATATGCATCATTGCTGAGATCCGTGTCGACGCTGCTGCCGTCGGTCACAACCCGGTAGACATTCAGACTCGTGAAGGCGTTCATCCAATCGCTGAGCTCAACGCGACCGACTGCTTCGATGCCCCAGGAATCACTCGTGTCGAGGTTTTCGAAGGTAGATATCGTGACGCCCTGCTCATCCACCCGTTCGATTCGGCGAATAACGTCAACAGTTCGCCGGAAGTAGGGAGTAAGTGTGAGGGAGGTTCGTTGAGTAAACTGAACGTAGCTCGCTTCGAGGGAGTGCACGTATTGAGGCATCAACTGAGGATTGCCCTGTCGGCGGAAGAGTGGGTCACGATTGTTGTCGAACGGATTCATCTGCCAGGTCCGGGGTCTGCGTACCCGCTTGCTGTAGCTCGCGCGTATACTCCGGGCATCCGAAATGTTGTAACTCAAAAAGACGCTGGGGAAAAGGCTCACGTATCGATTCCGATGCGCGCTCGAGTCATCGGACAGATCGAATTTCGTCCGTGCGTGCTCGGCGCGCACACCTGCCTGTAGACCGAACCTTCCAACGGATGTACCCATAATTCCGTACGCGGCGTGGATCTGTTCACCGTACCTGAACTGGTTGTTTCGTTGTATATCCGGCCTCCAGATTCCGACAGCCTCGTCAAAAACCTCAGCGAATGATTCGCTGTCGAGCGTCTCAAAATCAAAGTGATATCCCGCTTCGATCTGTCCTTCCTCCCTGAACGGCCGCACGTAATCGATCTCCACGGACCATTCGCGTTCCCGTGCGTCTTCGAGACTCGTCTCTAACTCGTCATGCAAACGAGCATCCGGAGAGAGCACCTGGACAACCTCCTGCTCGAAATGCTGAACGTCCTCTTCCCGCTCGTTGTCGAAACTGATCTCGGCAGTCAGTTCGTGAGATCCCCGATCGATGATGTGGTCGAACCGGAGCCGAACGTCCATATTGAGATCGGTTCTATCGCCATGATTGCCGCGGATGTAATGGTTCGTAAGATCCTCATGCTCATCGAGAAGACGATACTCGGTCTCACCATGCCCGTCGCGAGTACGGTGACTCAGAATTCCTGACAGCGAGATCGTGTTGCGGCGGGTGAGGTCGTAATCGAACCGCGCATTGACGGTGTTCGAAAGTCGATCGCTGTGGCTGAAGTTGTCCTGGTCGATAAAGGACAGCGGCTCATCGTATCGATTCTCTCGGAACCTCCAGCCTTCATTCTGCCTCGTACCTGATCGAAACCCATAACTGCCGAAAAATCCGAGCCGGCCCGTCTGATAGTTGATATTTGCCGAAGCATTGTAGTTTCGCTGCGTGCCGGCCGTCAGACTCACTCCACCGGTAAGTCCCGGGTCCCGATCTTCCTGAAGCACAATGTTCAGTATACCTGCCAGTCCTTCCGGTTCAAATCGGGCCGATGGATTGGGAATCACCTCTACGCGTTCCACAATGTCAGACGGAAGGCCCTCCAGGAAAGACGTCAACGCATCGCCCGTCATAGGAGACGGTTTGCCGTTGATCATCACGGCCACGTTCTGATTGCCGCGCAAACTGATGTTACCGTCCAGATCGATCTCCACCGACGGAATGTTCTCGAGCACATTCGAGGCGCTGCCTCCAATGCTGACGAGCTGCTCGGCCGTATTGTAGACCATCCTGTCCACGGCGACCTCCATGTACTCCCGCTCTGCCTCGACCCTGACCTCATCCAGCGTCTGAGCATCGGGATAAAGGCGAATGTCCGGAAGCACGACCTGCGATTGCGCTGACGACAGCTCCACGGTTACGCGCTGCGCTTCGAATCCTACGAAGCTGACCTCAAGGTCGTAGCTGCCATACGGGATGTCAGTGATTTCGAACTCCCCGTCTTCTCCCGTGATCGTTCCCGCCACGAGCTCCTCTGCTTCTGCGGTCCAGAGTGCGACGGTCGCGGAAACCAGCCCGACTCCGTCCGTACCGTCCAGGACTCTCCCTGAAATTCGTGTGTCTTGTGCCTGTACCTCCGACAGGGTGAGATGCATTATTAAAAAAACAGCGTGCAGAGCCGTTAATAAGATGCGCATGTGGAAGAGATCACTCGTTCCGGATTAGTCGACGTCGATACACCCTAACGTGATCAGGACGCACTCATTGCCCGCTCGAACGGATCGATCATGTTATATCGATAATCAGGAAACGATCGGCGCCACCACACGGACGCAGACACGGAGCCGAATTATTAAAGAGGGTGGATAAAGAACTCGTTAGTTAAACCCTCCCCACCGCTCCCCACTCAGTTATAGGTGCGATTCCAAGAGCCTCCGCACTATGCACGGAAATTTTTATCCCGTAATGCTTGACTTTCCAGTCGTATACCCTACCTTTGTGGGTATCCGTGGGGAAAAGTGGGGAAGTTCTCCATGCCGGCCCATCTCTGGGGGATCAGGTGGTTAATGTTTCGTTATGGCAGGCTTCAAAGGACAAGCGGAATATTCCGTAGACAGCAAGGGTCGCATTGCGATTCCGGCCAAGATGCGGTCTGCCATGAACCCGGAGGCGAAGAATACCTTCACGGCCACCCGCGGCTTCGAGCGGTGCATCATCATATACGCACTGGATCACTGGCAACGGGTGGAGGAAGAGCTCAGTGAACTGAATACATATAAGGCGGAGTCGCGCAACTTCGTACGTCTGGTGATGATGTGGGCCGAGGAGGTTTCCTTGGACGCGCAGGGTCGCATCGGGATGCCAAGGCAGCTGCTTGAATTTGCCGGCATCGAGGAGCGGGCCCTCATCATCGGATCATTGAATCATATAGAGATCTGGAATCCGGACACGTTCGCAACACATTTGGCGGAACAGTCGGCCTCATATGAGGAGTTGGCCGAGCGCGTGATGGGAATGTAATGGTGTCTGATTCGAATGAGATAGATCACGGTACGAGAAAGGACGAAAGCGACATTCTTCGCTATGCGACCAATTACCACGTACCTGTTCTTTGGCATACTGTCGTAAAGGATCTGATCACCAGTCTGGACGGTGTTTACGTCGACTGCACGCTTGGCGGTGGCGGACATACGGCTGCGATCCTTGATAATCTTGGCGAAGATGGCCGTGTGGTAGGAATCGACCGCGACCAGGATGCGCTGCAGGAAGTCGCCCTCAGGCTCGAGCGAGACGTTTCCAGCGGTCGGCTCGTGCTGGTGCACGGCGCCTTTGGGGACCTCGACGATCACCTCGAGAAGCTGGATTTGCGGCAAGTAGACGGTGTCCTGATGGACCTCGGAGTGTCGTCTCATCAAATCGATAAGCCGGAGCGAGGATTCAGCTACGCCTCTGAGGGCACTCTCGACATGAGGATGAATCCCCGATCGGGGAGCAGCGCCTACGATATGGTCAACTCACTCGACGAGCGGAGCCTCGCGCAGGTGTTTTTTGATTTCGGTGAGGAAGCCGGATCCCGGCGAATCGCCCGCGCCATCGTCGCGGCGCGCCCTCTCGAAACCACAAAAGACCTGGCCGAAGCGGTTCGTTCTGTCGTGCCGGCTCGAGAAGAGACCAAGACGCTGTCTCGTATCTTTCAGGCATTGCGCATCGCGGTAAATGCCGAGCTCGACGAACTCGAACGAGCACTGCTGGCGACGATGGATCGAGTCAAGCGTGGAGGTCGGGTCGTTGTGATCAGTTATCACTCGCTCGAAGACCGCCGCGTCAAACGCTTCTTCCGAACGGGAAATTTCGAAGGGCGCCTCGATAGGGACGTGTATGGAAATCCGATGGTGGGGTGGCGCGAACTGTATCGCAAACCCGTGGAAGCCGGAGCCCACGAACGCGCCGCCAACCCCCGGTCACGAAGCGCCCGGTTGCGAGCAGCAGAACGAATCGCCACAAAGGACCACGACTATTAATCTGATTAATACGGTTCGATGCCTGTCACCAAGAACAAGCCTGCTCCCAAATATGCCGTCCGAAAGCCGGTGCCCCGGCGGCCTGCGGCAACACGGACGCGAGCGAAAAAGTCCGCCCCTCAGGTGTACAGCGGCCTGCCGAGTTGGAGAGATATATCCGCAGGTAATGAGCGTAAACCGGCGAAATCTCGCAGGAGCAAAGCAAAACAGCTTTCAACACTTCGTTTCGGCCTCATCGTTCTATTTGCTGTGACGCTCTTCACGTTATACGTCGGACATGTTCATGCTACTCAGGAAGCGCTCGCTCATGTGCAGGAGCTGCGTCGCGAGAATCTCAGACTTCATTTGAAATATAACCGGGTTAAAGGCGAGTTCGACCGGATGACTGGACCGGAAGTGATCTACCGGCGAGCAAAGGAATTAGGACTTGAGGAGGGATTCGCATACGGACCCGCGATTCGCCCCCTCGCAGTTGATAAGAAATGATTCGGCTGTCGAATCGGAAGAAGCATTACCACAGTGGGTGCGCGCGATCAAATATTCGTTCGGATGTACGTATTGCTGGCGTTCCTGGCAATGGTACCCGTCATGGTAGGTGTGCAGCTCGTCCGGATACATCTCGGAGACGGCGCTGAACTGCGGAGGCAGGGAGAACTTCAGGCACAATCGTTTGAAAAGATCCCGGCCATGCGGGGTGCCATTTATGACCGAGCAGGACGAACTCTCGCAGTAAACGCGCCTCGCTACGACCTCGCACTGGATCCTACGACAGAAGGCTTTACCTCGGCGGTTGCCGGGACGTTCTTTGAAAGATTGTCAAGACTAACGGGAGAAACCGCGCGATCCATCCGAAACAGAGTGGATCGGCGCACCAGCTTGCAGTACGTGCTGCTGGCCCGAAACCTTTCGGAAGCACAGGTCGAAACCATCGAAAGCTGGGATGTGCCCGGGGTGATACTGACCGCAAAATTTGCCCGTCGATACAACTACGACCGGGCGGCGGCTCACATCCTCGGGCATGTCAACGCTGATGGACGCGGCATTTCGGGAATCGAGATGCAGTACGACGAGTATCTCCATGGAGAAGACGGACGTCGTGCGCTCAAGGTTGATCGAAATCGAGTGATGAAGGCGTTCGTTGGCGGACCGGTCGTCGAACCGAAGCACGGCCAGTCGATTGTGCTCACGATCGATCTTGTCCGTCAGACGATCCTGGAGGAAGAGCTCGAGCGAGGTGTTCAGGAGAGCGGTGCTCGATGGGGAACTGCCATCGCGATGAATCCGCATACGGGTGAGATTATGGCCATGGCCAGCTACCCGTCTTACGATCCGAACCGTGCGGCATCCTCAAGTGCGGCAACACGTCGCCTTCACGGAGTGACCGACCGAATGGAGCCGGGAAGCACGTTCAAAATGGTTTCGGCCGTAGCCGCTCTCGAAGAGGGTTATGTTACGGTGGCCGATACAATCGAGACGGGAAACGGATCGGCAGTGTTTGGCGGTAGAACGATGCGCGATACGAGAGGCTACGGCTCGATTTCGTTCGAAGATGTGATCGCCGTCAGTAGCAATATCGGCGTAGCCCGCGTCGCTGAACGGATGGACGACGGCATTCTCTATCAGTATGCCCGGAATTTCGGTTTCGGTCAGCAGACGTACATCGACCTGCCAGGCGAGGTTAGCGGCACGCTCCGGCGGCCTGATACGTGGAATCGAACGACTAAAACGTCGATGAGCATCGGGTACGCGGTCGACGCCACACCTCTGCAAATTCTAACGGCATATGCGGCGCTGGCAAACGGCGGCGTACTTCCCCAGCCCCATCTCGTAGCCGAGAGGCGTGATGTTACGGGCCGCACCGTATGGCGCGCACTTCCGGATTCGGTGCGGCGGGTCTTCAGCCGGGAAACAGCCGATGCCTTGCTGCCGGCTTTCGAAAAGGCTGTGTCAGAAGGCACTGCCCGATCGGCGCAAGTGGAAGGATTGCGCGTGGCCGGTAAAACAGGAACCGCTCGTAAGGTCGAGAACGGCGTCTACGTGCCGGGGTCGTACCGGGGCTCCTTTGTCGGATTCTTTCCGGCAGAATCACCAGAGGTAGTCATGATTGTGGTGATGGATGAGCCGCGAACGAGCGGCTATGGCGGAATCGTAGCTGCACCTGTCTTCGGCCGGATTGCATCGAGGTGGCTGGCAACGCTACCCGAAGTGGCTGACCGCGTTGCTCCTCGCGAGCCGCTTCCGCTGCCGGAAGCCAGACCGGCGCCGGACCTGCAGCGCATGCCGGCTGCGATCGCTTCAAACAGGCTCGCGGTCGAAGGACTCGAGGTCAGATGGCCGGACGTCCACCAGGCTCGAATGCCTGTAACCGATCAGGCGCCCGGTATTGATGAGATGGTCAACCCCGGCGCGCATGCACGATTGGTGATAGATCCCGCATCGGTCGCTGAGGAAACTACGCTGACACCTGACCTCGCAGGACTCACTCCCCGGGAGGTCATCTTCTGGGCACGAACGATCGGCACCGACGTGCAGGTGCAAGGAAAGGGCACCGTTTACAGGCAGAGCCCCGAAGCGGACCAACCACTCAACGGATCCATACAGGTATGGATGCGCTGAAAAGTAATCGGATGACCAGATTCAATCCCTAGATGCACCGTCTTTCCTATCTGATATCTCGACTGCAAAGCGAAGACCTCCTTCGCGAGACATCCGATGGTCTTGACAAGAATCAACTGATCGACCACCTGGCTCACGATAGCAGGAAAGTCGGTCATGAAGGGCTATTTGTGGCCATCAGAGGAAGTACCTCCGACGGTCACCTGTTCATTGACAAGGCTGTTAAAAACGGAGCTGTCGCCATCGTGTGCGAACGGATGCCGGGGGACTTATCACAGTACTCCGGCATCTCGTTCGTACGCGTATCTAATTCACGCAAGGCGCTGGCAGCGTTGTCGGCTGCTTTTTACAACGATCCGTCGCGATTTCTGAAGGTCGTCGGTGTCACCGGAACCAATGGCAAAACCACCACCACCATCGTTCTGCACAATGCGCTGACACGGCTGGGCAAGCGGACGGGCCTCATCGGGACGGTCGAGACACGTATTGCCGATCGGACACTTGCCGTAACGCATACCACTCCTGATTCCGTCGAACTTCAGGGCCTCGTGCGCAAGATGGTTGATGATCATTGCAGCCACCTCGCGATCGAAATCTCTTCCCATGCCCTCGACCAGTGGCGCGTCCATGGATTGGACTGCGATGTGGCGGTCTTCACTAATCTCTCGCGCGACCACCTCGATTATCACAACTCAATCGAAGAGTATCGTGATGCAAAGAGAAAGCTGTTTCTCACTCTAAAGGAAGAAAGTGTCGCAGTGGTGAATGCAGACGATCCGGTGTCTCGAGAGATGGTTCGAGGTACCCGCGCCCGTATGCTGACGTACGGTTTCTCACCTGCATCCGACATCCACATCGAAATTCTTTCGAACGATCTGGATGGCTTGAAGCTGCGCATCGATGGAGCAAGGCGCAGCTTCAGACTCGTGGGTCGCTTCAACGCCTATAACCTCGGCGCCGCCTACGCCGCGTGTCGAGCGCTCGGCCTGGGAAGGGATGAATCCCTCGATGCAATTGCCGCTGCTCCACCTGTTCGTGGGCGATTCGAGCAGCTGACCTTTCCCGATGGAACGACGGTCATTATCGATTATGCCCACACGCCTGACGCGCTCGAGAATGTTCTACGGACGATTCGCGAGACCCGGCAACCGGAGCAGCAGATCTGGTGTGTGTTCGGATGCGGCGGAAATCGTGACGTATCCAAACGCAGAATGATGGGCGCGATCGCCGAGCAGTACGCCGACCGAGTGATTGTGACCAGTGATAATCCGCGTAATGAGGAACCGGAGGCCATCGTCAATGACATCCGGCGAGGCATGAGTCGCCCCACGGAAGCTGCCAGCATCGTCAACCGTGGCAAGGCCATCGAGTGGGCCGCGAGGTCGGCCGCTCCGGGAGACATCGTACTCATTGCCGGAAAAGGCCACGAAACATACCAGATCATCGGAAACGAGAAGCATCCCTTCGATGATCGAGAGGAAGCACTTCGGAGCTTCAGTCATCGCACCAAAGCATCATCCATCGACCACTAGCCGAAAGCCGGTGAGCACCCCCACCGCCGGAAGTCCATGCTCTACTACCTGATACAATATCTGGAGGAGACGATCAGCCCGCCGGGCTTCCAGGCGATTCAGTTCATCACCGTCCGGGCTTCCCTTGCCGGACTGACGGCGCTCATCATCGCACTGTTCGGGGGGCGATACATCATCAACTGGCTGAGCCGGAAGCAGCTCGGCGAGCAGGTGCGGGAAGGATCGGATGCGGGGATCGTGAGTCACGCGCACAAGGCGGGAACGCCCACCATGGGAGGCGTCATCATCCTGCTTGCGATACTCGGATCCACATTACTCTGGGGCGCGATCGCAGAGACCTATGTCTGGCTCATAATGCTGGCGACCGCGTGGATGGGCGTCGTAGGATTTCTGGACGATTATATCAAAACCGTCAAGAAACAAAAGGACGGGCTGCCGGCTCGCGCGAAGGTTGCCGCCCAGGTCGCCATCGGCCTCATCGTCGGAAGTGTACTCTACTTTACCCCGGCGTTCGAAGCCTATCACACAACCACGTACCTCCCATTCATTCGTGGGAAGGTTGTGGATTACTATTTTTTCGAACAGTGGGTCGGTGATATAGATATCGGTTGGATTGTCTACCTGCCGGTCGCGGTTTTCATCATGACCGCCGTCTCGAACGCTGTGAATCTTACCGATGGCCTCGATGGGCTGACGACGGGCGTGACGGCGTTCGTGTCGCTGGGGCTTCTGGTTCTGTCTTATGCCTCCGGCAACGTCGTGATGGCCGACTTCCTGGACGTCATGTATCTGCCGGGAACCGGCGAGCTTACGGTTCTCGTGGCTGCGATGGCCGCCGCATGCTTTGGTTTCTTGTGGTACAATGGATATCCCGCAACCGTCTTTATGGGCGACACGGGCTCGCTCGCACTGGGGGCCGCTGTGGCTTCGATAACGCTGTCAGTACGAAAAGAGCTACTCCTGCCAATTCTGGGACTCATCTATTTCCTGGAGGCGCTCTCGGTCATCGTGCAAACAGGATACTTTAAGTACACGAAAAAGCGCACCGGCACGGGGCAACGAGTATTTCTGATGGCGCCCCTGCATCACCACTACGAAGCAAAAGGCACGCACGAATCGAAAATTGTAACCCGGTTCTGGATCGTGACCGCGTTCACCGTCGTGGCCACGCTCTTGATTCTGCGAGTGAGGTGAGATATGACGCCGGCGGATATCAAAGGCAAAGCGGTGACGGTGATTGGTGCCGCCAGAAGCGGTCTCGCTGCGGCAAGGCTACTGAAACGCCACGGCGCCGATGTGTTTGTTACCGATAGTAGCGATGTCTCCACAACCGTGCGCAAGCAGATCAGTGAGGAGAACATTCCGGCAGAGTTCGGTGGACATTCACCGCGCGCGAACGAGGCGGACTTTTTCGTAGTCAGTCCCGGCGTGCCCGATGAGGCGCCGTTCGTTGCATCCCTGATAACGAGGCAGGAGTCTCTTTACTCCGAAGTCGAAGTCGCCTCTTGGTTTTGCACGGCACAGGTCATTGCGATCACGGGGACGAACGGAAAAACCACGACCACGGCTCTGACCGATCACATCTTTCGGACTGCAGGCCGTAGGGTCACCGCCGCGGGAAATATCGGGGCGCCGTTCTCAAATTTCGCCGATCAGGTTGACGAGGACGATGTGATCGTTCTCGAAGTATCCAGTTTTCAACTCGATCACATCGATCGGATGCGCCCGCGCGTCGCGGTAATCCTCAACATTACACCCGACCATCTGGATCGATATCAGAACGACTTTCGGAGATATGCGGCAAGCAAGTTCCGCATACATATGAACCAGAAGGAAGGCGATGCCATCATCTACAATGCGGATGATCCCACGATCCGGAGCGGAATTGCCGATTGGCTGCGGCCGGATGTCATGGGCTTTGCCATCTCGACGAAGGATGCCGTCGAACGCGGCGCTTTCATACGAGACGGCAAAATCGTTCTCCGTGTATCAGACAAAGAGGAGGTTCTCATGCCTCACGAAGAACTGTCGCTAAGAGGGCGTCACAACGTGTATAACTCATTGGCAGCATCCATGGCGGCGCGATACCTCGAGGTCACCGACGATGCGATCCGGGAAAGCATGCGGACATTCCCGGGTGTACCACACCGATTGGAGCTGGTACGTGAGCTCGATGGCGTGATCTACGTGAATGACTCCAAGGCCACTAACGTCAATGCCGTCTGGTATGCGCTCGGAAGTTTTGACCAACCCATCGTGCTGATCGCCGGAGGAGTTGACAAAGGCAATGATTACGCCGAGATCGCATCGCTCGTCTCCGACAAAGTACGCGTGCTGATTACGATCGGTACCGGGGCGCCGGCCCTGGAAGGGGCACTTGAGCCATACATACCCTCCATTCGGCGGGCGGGCTCGCTGGAGGAAGCCGTCCGAGTCGCGAAGCAGGTGGCTAACGCGGGAGATGTCGTTCTGCTGAGCCCCGCATGCGCCTCACTCGACATGTTCGACAATTATGAGCACCGCGGGGAGACTTTCCGTCGTGCCGTTGAGCGTCTCTGATTTAATGAGCAAAACCAGTACTACAAACCGACAGACCGTCAGGCGCAAACCGGCGGACCAGTACATCATCTGGGCGGTCCTGATACTTTGCGCCTTCGGAGTCGTCGCGGTTTACAGCTCGATATCCTTCCTCGCTCAGTCCAAAGCCGGAGGCGACACCGAGTTATTCCTGCTTCGACATGTCGTACGCGTGGGGCTGGCGCTGGGCGCGATGATGGTATTCAGCATCGTTGATTACCGGATGCTTGCGAAAGTCAGCAAACCCGCGTTGCTGCTTGCTATAGGTCTGCTCATTGCCGTTCCGCTCATCGGCGTGGCATCAGGTGGCGCCGCTCGATGGATTCGGCTGGGATCATTCGTGTTTCAGCCCTCGGACGTGGCGAAGGTGGCACTGATGCTCTACATCGCAGTGCTGCTCACGCGAAAACAGAAGTACATCAAGGACTTCAGTAGAGCGTTCGTACCCTTGTTCATCTGGATACTCGGTACGGCAATCCTGATCGGAGTCCAGGATCTGTCGACGGCCGCGTTGCTCACGGTTTCAGCAACGGCCATGTGCTTCGTGGGTCGTGCCAGCGTGGTGCATCTCGGTGGGTTGGTCACGGCTGGAGTTGTCCTCGCGTTCATCCTTCTGCTTTTCTCGCCGGGGCGCGCCGCACGGGTTGAGTCATACCTCGGCGTGAAGCTCTTCCCAAACACCGAGGAAGAGCACGTCTTCAGCAGTCAGGACGAAGGATATCAGGCGCAGCAGGCGCGCATCGCAATTGCTATGGGTGGAGTCACCGGCGTAGGGCCGGGGAAAAGCGTCCAGCGCGACTTTCTCCCCGCGCCCTACAACGACTTCATCATTGCCATCATTGCGGAAGAGTACGGAGCGCTCGGAGTG
>CBFGXY010000021.1:0-12500 GCA_965652945.1 uncultured bacterium | reverse complement strand
ATTTTGCTTTCATCGACGCAGACAAACAACTCTATCCCGAGTATTACGAATTGACCTTAGAACTGCTGCGTCAGGGCGGCATCGTCCTCATTGATAATGTCTTTCGCAGAGGGGATGTCGCCGATTCCTCGATCAACGACGACGCGCTGGTAGGAACGCGGAGGCTGAATGAACTGATCGCACGGGATGAGCGCGTCGACCCTTGCATCATCCCTATTGCGGATGGAGTGACGATCGCGCTAAAACGGTGATCCGAAGCGCTGATCAGACATCATCCATCAGGGATTGGAATTGACGAATTTCATCATCATTGATGGTATGTCCCATTCCCGGATAGATCTTTTTGACCACTGATCCGCCGAGCTCTTCAAACACGCGCGCGGTTTCGTGAACACGACCTACCGGTATATGGGCGTCGATATCGCTGCACCCCAGGAAAACGGGCGTGCCGTCGAGAGTCCCTTCGTATTCGAATATCTTGTCGTCGGGCGGGGTGCCGTCACGCTCATCCGAACCAATCAACCCTCCACTAAAAGCAACGAGTCCCCCGAACCTCATGGCATGCCTCGCCACGTACTCCGAGGCCAGACACGCTCCCTGGGAAAAGCCGACGAGTACGGTCTTTTCATGAGCGATGCCCTCTTCGGCAAGATCAGTCACGATGCGATCCAGCAGTCCCAGGGCCGATGACAGCCAGGATTCGTTCCGTTCGAGCGGCGCGAGGAAGCTGTATGGATACCAGGTATGTTGGGCCGCCTGCGGTGCCAGCCATGCGATATCGTCGCGGTCGATAAACCTGGACAGCGAAAGAATATCATTCGCGGTCGCTCCTCGTCCGTGTATACACACGACCGCTGCGGTGGCGTCGTCTACACGAGAGCCCATCTGGAGGATGGGTTGATCAGCATGTGGGTCAGTACTTGACATTTTTAACCTGTGGTAAAGTGTGGCAGACGGCGTTCGAGTTCTTCTCGACGAGGTTCGAACCAAGGCGGAAGTTTGAGTTCACTGCCTAGCATTTGCGGCAGTTCATCGACATGAAATCCGGGAGCATCCGTCGCCAGTTCAAACAAGACACCACCTGGCTCACGGAAGTAAATCGACTTAAAGTACTGCCGGTCGCGCACGTCGCTCACGTTAAACCCGAGATCAACCAGATGCTCGCGCCATTCCAGCTGATCCGCCTCGGTTGCAACTCGGATGCCACATGATGCACCACTCCCGCGGACATCCTTCCGAGGGTGTGGGAATCGCCACAATACAAATCAACTCTGCGGCCCGGAGCATCACCGGCGGCGGCAAGCCGTATCCGGCCATTTTCTTCTCCTTCAGCCTCAAATCCAAAGACTTCCTGCAAGAAAGTAGCGGATCGCTCAGGATTTGCCGAACACATCGTAACTCCGAAAAAAGGTCCGACATGATGTCCATCACCGTCTGACTCGATTATGAAGCAGTTCTCCTTCATGGTGCAACGACAAAAGATCGACGATGCACCTCGTTCTCGAAACTCATATTCAGGAAATAGACCCCCGGGGCATATTCTTCGAGATTCAATTCGAGTTCGCCGATTGCCTCGCCTGTATTCATCGCCTCGGCAGTCATGATCCGGCGACCCAGGAGGTCATAGATCATCAGCTTTGCACCGTTTGAGACCCCGGTCGAGTACCGGATGGTTATCCAATCGGAGGCCGGGTTCGGATACAATGACTGAATTTGCGCAGCAAGCACGTGCGAGCTCGACGCCCGGACAACCTCTACATCCGGATCGCGAAGGAGATCTCCATCCGGATCGAAGTGCACCTCTACGGGGACATCCTGGAGTTCGAGCCGAAATTCCTCTCGGCGTTGGCTGTTAAATATCCGATGGCGCTCATGTCCCGATGGAGTATCCACAGCCATCGTTATCGGCATCTCGAATACTTCGATGTTCGATCCCGGAAGCGACTGAGTCTGTTCAATCACGACATGAATAACGCGATCGTCCTCTTCATCGTGACGCCACGAGACACCATACTCTGGATATCCAAACCCATCAGTTATCCATTGATAAAAGAATGCCGACAGGTCAAGCGACGATACGTTTTCAGCGATTCTCTTGAAATCGGATGTCGTGGCCGTACCATAGATGACATCTGGATCCGCTGTATATGTTTGAAGGATTGCCCGAAAGACCTCGTCGCCTACCATTCTCCGGAGCATGTGCAACACGGTTGAGCCTTTGGCATAGACGAGGTTTGGATTGAATAGGCGATCGATGTCGGTCGTGTCTTGCACAACCAGCGGTCCATCTGTACCTCGCGCTCCCTGCATGTCTACGTCGAGCTCGAACTCGAACTGCCCTGGATACCGATCAGACATCTCGTCCAGATAAAGTAACTCGCCGTACGCAGCGAAGCCCTCATTCAGCCACAGATGTTGCCAGTTCTCCAGGGTGATTTTATTTCCATACCACTGGTGCACCACCTCATGGGAGACAAGCCGGATCGAGGATCCCCCCATCGAACTCATCGTCTGGTGCTCCATGCCGCCGCGCCACGTAAATTCGGCGTGACCATATTTCTCAGAAGAAAACGGATACGGCCCGAACCAGTGTTCATAAACGGCAAGCATGTCCTTTACTTCTGCCCAGTTCGAATACAGCCGGCTGCCGCCCGGTCGGGAATAGACATAATGGGGCAAGGGTAGCGTCAGCGGGCCATACCGCTGTACGAGACTGTCGGGACGCGTGTACGAATCCTCGTAAACAACATATGGCCCGGCAGCGATCGATATCAGGTAGGTGGCAATGGGATATCGATGCACCCACTCGAACGTGATTCGGCCCAGGTGCGTGCGCTGGTCTTTGAGCAGTCCATTCGAGGCAACGAGAAGACCTTCAGGTACGGTGACTACGAGCCTGACCGAGTCGGCCTTGTCGGATGGATGGTCCCTGGACGGCCACCACTCGCGCGCACCCCAGGGCTCAGAAAGGGTCCATGCGATCGGCCCCGAATCGATTTGATCGAAGGTAAAACTGCCGAAGCCGCTGGCCCGAGGAGTTCCGCCATAATCAATGTAGACGTCGACTTGTTCACCCTTCTGCACCTCCCTGCCGAGACTTATCGCTAAGACATCTTCGGCGTGCGTGAACTGGAGTTGCGTACCTGCACCATCATCCACACCTGTCACCTCGAGCGCGGAAGACAGATCCAGATGAAGGATATTCATCGACTGTGTCGTCGCTCGACCAAGAACCCGCGTCCGGCCGTCGATACGCAGCCTTTCAAAATCTATATCGATCGAAAGATCGTAGAATGTGACGTCGAATCCATCGCTTGCCGCCGACGTGCCATCCCGAAGAAGCTGTAGCGACGCGCGTTGCCCCTGAGCATGTTCAAGTCGTCGATCGGCACCCTCCTCCCCTACGACCTGCCCGAACACCTCCAGCGGCCCACCCGCCAACAGGATCAATGTGCCGACGACCCATCCCTGTATGAAACGGATGAACCCCAAGTAACCGACGATCTTTTATTTCCGATTGCCCAGCAACCCTGCCGTCAATCCAGCTACGGCGACGGCTCCCAGCGCGATCCAGCGCCTTCCTGTCGTAATATGATACTGAATGCTATCTGATTTCGCGCGTGCATCAAAAACGCCATGTGTTCCTGGATCTCCCGGCACAGGATCGAAGAGATTGTCGGGCCGATCCCGATTGCGCGGCTCATCGATCATTTGATCCTCATATCCAGATGTAGCCAGGATCCGATCGGCAATGCCTGCCCCAATCTTGTTGCCAACTATCGCCTTGGTAGTGGGCCATCCCAGATACAATTCGCGGCGTCTGTGGTACGCCGCCCATACGACGGCACGGGCCGCCACCTCCGGCTGGAAGATCGGTGGGACAGGTTGTGATTCCCGTGGAAGCTTGCTTCTCACCCAGCGGAACTGAGGTGTGTTTATCGCAGGAAGTTGAACCATGGTCATGTGGATGTTCGATCGACGTCTGATGAGCTCACTCCTGACCGATTCGAACATTCCTTGAACGGCATGCTTTGCTCCGCAATACGCGGACTGCAGCGGAATTCCACGGTAAGCCAGCGCCGATCCCACGTGCACGATCGTACCGCGATCCCGCGGAAGCATTCGCTTCAATGCCGACATCGTGCCGTAGACAGTGCCGTGGTAACACACATCGGTGACGCGCCGATACTCGTCGGGCTCGATATCAGTGAACTCCGCGAAGACGGACGTCATCGCATTATTGACCCATATATCGATGGGGCCGAATGCATCTTCGACCGCTGCCGCTGCCGAGTCGACCTGTTGAGCATTCGCGACGTCGGTCGGCACGCAGAGCGCCTCTCCCCCAAGCTCCTGGATCTCCCTTTTCGTCGCGTTCAAACGCTCTGTCCCGCGTGCGAGAAGTCCTATATGAGCCCCTCTTCGGGCAAACTCATGTGCTATGGCACGCCCCACGCCTGCCGTTGCACCAGTTATAATGACAACCTCCGGCTTATCCGGCCGGGGGATAGGTTGGTCGAGATTGACACGCATAGGCTATAAAAAATGAATCGAATAAGGCATTCTATGACTTACAGGAGGGGCTCATCCGCGAAATAAAGTGTCCGGATGATTGGTCTGGATGGACTCACACCGGCCGCATGAGGGAAGTCAGCCGGCTACATCTTTCACTGGCGTGGAAAGGGAATGATTTATTCGGGTCAGGAAAATAACCGTAACGAGTGCCGCAGGAGGGACTGAAGCCACAGCTCAGAAAATATATATCTATATCGGCTCCTGAGGCGGTAGGATATCAGATCAATTGATCATCTCGACCTGTAAGTGGATCAGGTATCTCTCTATAGACGAGACCGTGACATTGCGCCACCCAGGGCGCAGGATCTACACTTTATCGATCTGGGAAAGACATCCAGCATGTTCGCGATGCCATTATTCAAGTGCTAAAACATTGACCTGCATTCGTGCAGACGGAGTTGGTCATTGAATTGAACAATTGCAGATGATCCTGTACTAAAGTGTTTCATCAGGATAGACGAATTGTCAATTCTTGAAACGATTGTACAACAGGAACCTGCACGATGCGCAAAATTAGAGGCTATGATTTACCTTGTTTAGGTAATACATCTGACTCAGAAACACTTTATTGCTCAACATGGCTAAAAGACGAAGATCGACTTCAACTGAGTTCACAGTTCGTGAGCTCGATTTGCAGGAAGCGCGGCGCATGTTCAATCGCAAACGTGGTCGTGGATCCAAGTATGATGCGGTGATCGAGGCTGCTGACAAACTCGATGCGGGGAAAGCCTTGATGATCGAAAGAATAAGCTACTCCGAAGTGACAGGTGTTCGGATGCGCTTGCGGGATCATCTGGATGCCGAGTTCAAGATCGAAGCTACCAAAGTCGATCGCGACAAGAACCTGTATGACCTACTGATCTCGCGCAAGTCCTGACTGTGATCGATGCGACGATCTACCACTGGATCCGTGAGGTCTTCGTGCCGACGTAACCGGACTGGCGTCTGTCTGAATCAAGCAGATGCCGCGAAAAGAAGGTCTTTTCCCGAAGCTGGGTACGCCGTACCGGTA
This sequence comes from uncultured bacterium, assembly GCA_965652945.1. GTDB lineage: Bacteria > Bacteroidota > Rhodothermia > Rhodothermales > CAZKDQ01 > CAZKDQ01. The sequence continues at coordinate 6,913 of CBFGXY010000021.1, read as the reverse complement.
AGGAACATAATCGAGCCGCAACAATGACGAGGTCTGCAAGTCGTGCACATACGACATCGGTAGGTCTATCCGCAATTCAAGGGGTTCGCACACGATGTGGTCGAACCCCTTCGTTTTTCCCGTCCGAACCCTCTATCAGTTCACGTCTTTTAAAGAATGCTTCTGCGCGGATTTATTGCGATTCTTGCAGGCCTGGGCGTTGTAATGATGCTGGTAGTGGTGTTCACGTGGACGGTGTCCGAACTGCTGGGCGTGGCGGCAAATGAGGTGACGACTGCGTCGATGGTCGCTCATATGCTAATATGGGCATTGATGCCGGTCGTTGGAGGCTATCTGACTGGTCGGATGGCCAGTACCAGATCCTTCCTGCATGGTATTGGTCTTGGTGTTCTGCTTCTTGCAATCGCAGGAATACCTTTGATCTTGAACGGACCGAGATTGCAACAACCTGATTGGTATCCTGCTGCCACCGGAGCCGTTATGTTGATGGGCGCATCCCTGGGCGGGTGGCTGGCCGCCAGATATGAGAGCGCAGATTCGTCGACCAGCACCCGGGACGAGTAGCCGTCCCGGGCGTGGTGCACGAAGCGGTCGACGCAGGTCGATCAAGCTTCAGGTATTCAGTTGGCCAACTGAACCGCCGGGTCGGCCTCGAGGTGGGAATGGGGCATCTCGGCGCCGTCGCCTTTGAGGTACGTGTCAAACCACTGCATCATGCGGAGGTTGAAGTCGTAACGTGCCGTAGCCCGCGCATTTCCATGGCCCTCACCGGGATACCAGACCAGGCGGACCGGCACCTCTGGTCTGCGCACTTTCAGGTGACGGAAAAGCTCAAGCGACTGACCGGGGTGCACGCGCGTATCTTCCTTCCCATGCATAATCAGCAACGGCGTCTCTGCCTGGTCTACCCAGTAGATGGGACTGCTCTCGAGGTAACCTTGCCAGTCTTCCCAGATTCGTGTCCGTGCATGCACATGATAAAGCTCTTCGGGAATATCGCTCGTGCCCCATTTCGAGAGATTATTGCTGATTCCCACCGACATCACGCCCGCCGCAAACCTGTCTGAGTAGCGCGTGCTCATCCATGCCGTGGCATAGCCTCCGTAGGAGCCTCCGGTTACGCCTACGCGCTCGGAATCGGCGATTCCTGTAGATACGAGGTAATCGACTCCGTCGACAATGTCATCGAACTCGGCGCCTGCAAGATCTCCCTGGCTACTCATTGCGAAGGCGATCCCACGGCCGGTGCTTCCCCGATAGTTTGGATAAAACACGGCATATCCCCTCGCGGCACCAAGTTGACCCGGCATCGAGTAACTGGTCAACCAGCCGTTGTTGTAATGCGCTTCAGGCCCGCCGTGGACCACTGTAATTAGAGGCACGCGGCTTCCTTCGACATAGTCAAGGGGGTAGATCAGCATTCCTTCAATTTCATAGGCGCCATCGCGGGTGGGATACGTAATAACTTCCTGCCGTCCCAGTCGAACTTCGTCGAGCCATGAATTAGACGTCGTCAATCGTTTCGGCTGACGCTCTCCTACATCGAGGAGGTACAGCTCGCCGGGATGCGACGGGGTGTTAGCAACGAACGCAATCTTTCCGGCCTGCGGCTCCGTAAACCGAGTCATGATCAAATTGCTCGGATCGATGATCCGTGTCAGATTGCTTCCGTCGGGATGGAGCGTTCCGAAAGAGCGGTGTGCTCCTTCACTCGCCAGGAAGTGGATCAACCCGTCTGCACTCCAGGCAATCTGCTCAAACTTGCCCTCGAATTCCGGCAGTATGATCTGAGGTGAACCACCGGTCGCCAACGCGATCAGAATACGCCCGTCGATCGGATCGTTGATGTGGGCCGCGGCCCGAAGTGCCAGTCGAGTACCATCCGGGCTCCATTCGATCTGGCCAATCTTCCCTTCATTCTCGACCTCCGCCGTGACCATTCCGGATGAGGGATCAACCACGTATACACGAATCGCCATGTAGGAGTCATCGACGGTTGCACTTGGTGCCACACCGACGGCAAGCGCGCTTCCATCATGGTTCCAACTGATTCGGTGAACCGTCCCGGGGATCTGGATCTGAAGCGGAGCCTCCCCACCTACAGTTGCAATAAAGCCTGATCGATTGGGAACGTTCTCTTCAAATATCTCCGGCTGATATGGCAGCATTGTGTCGGGCAGGTCAAGGACCTCCTCGGAAACAAAGACAAAGCGGTTACCATCCGGAGCCCAGGAGTATGTAGAAATCGATGTCGTATGCGAGTATAGTCTATTGGGCTCACCTCCGGTCAACTCAAGTTCATAAAGAACATTGCCGGAGTCTCCTTCCCTGCGCGCCAGAAACGTAATCGTGTTATGCCCGGGCCTGAAGGCTACACCTGACGCTCGACCGTCGTTATAAATGGCTCGCTCTTGCTGCGTCTCTGTATCATACAGGAAGAGTTCACTCGAAGCAGGACTGTTATCGATATATGGGTCCGCCGGAATACTGCGGGTGAAAACGATATACCGACCATCAGATGACAGTATCGCGGAAGAAACGGATTGCAACTGGGCCACCTGAAGAGCTGTGATGCCTTCAGTGGATTGCGCCCTTGCCTGGGGGGCGATCGCTATGACTACAACGAAAACCGCCGCCAGGAGGCTAATGACTCGAGGACGCAACGGATGAAATCGCATTCTCATCATGTAAAGGGAGAAGGTTTCGATTGAGTTTGTTCGGCCGACAGAGTCGGTACAAGATCCGCTCAGTCAAGATCTTGACTGCCATCTGGCTCCCGATGATATCCGGGGGAATTGCGAGCGTTCCATGGAGACGAGCCGGCTTCGATAAAGCGCTACGATGCCGGGCCGATCTCCTCACTCCAGAGCTGCCCGCGTACGTATCAGTGCATGCACTTCTCGTGCTATCTGCTCCATAGCGGGGAGCACGTCAGCCTCGCGCACGGGCGTAAACAATGCGATTACATACTGCACATCGCCATCGTCTACATAACCCACGTCGTTGGTCCAGTAACTGAACCACCCCGTCTTGTGGTAATGCATCGCGTTGCGAGGCAATCCCTGGCGGAGCGATCGCTATGACTACAACGAAAACCGCCGCCAGGAGGCTAATGACTCGAGGACGCAACGGATGAAATCGCATTCTCATCATGTAAAGGGAGAAGGTTTCGATTGAGTTTGTTCGGCCGACAGAGTCGGTACAAGATCCGCTCAGTCAAGATCTTGACTGCCATCTGGCTCCCGATGATATCCGGGGGAATTGCGAGCGTTCCATGGAGACGAGCCGGCTTCGATAAAGCGCTACGATGCCGGGCCGATCTCCTCACTCCAGAGCTGCCCGCGTACGTATCAGTGCATGCACTTCTCGTGCTATCTGCTCCATAGCGGGGAGCACGTCAGCCTCGCGCATGGGTGTAAATAATGCGATTACGTACTGCACATCGCCATCGTCTACATAACCGACGTCGTTGGTCCAGTAACTGAACCACCCCGTCTTATGGTAATGCATGGCGTTGCGAGGCAATCCCTGGCGGAGCTTTCTGGTGTCGAGCTGCCGCCCCAGATAGGTCATCATCTGTTGACTCACCCATGAATTCACCAGGGTCCCGGTTGCTGCACGATAGAGAAACTCGGCCGCATGACGGGCACTGGTTTCCGTCCCTCGAACGTCTTCATAACCCGGGTCTTCCACGGAGCGGGGGAGGTACTTGCGCGTGACTTCACTTCCATGCCAGCCGTAGTGATGCATCAACGAATCGATGCGCGGCCGGGTAGCCTGATCGATCAAAACATTCGAGGTCGTATTGTCGCTTCTCGTGATCATCAGGTCGATCGCATACCCTACCGTAATCGTATCGCCTGCCATGACCCGCGGACGCGGATCCGATGGAATGCCGCTGCCTCCGACCGCGTTATGATCCGCGACGACCAGCTCCGTCTCCAGATCGTACTCGCCCATGGAAATCTGCCTCAATACCTCGGCCGCAACGTAAATCTTGTAGACACTCGCAGGATAGATAAAGTTATCCGGATTGACTCCCGCGAATACGGGCTCATCACCCGTCATATCTATTACGGCGAACGAGACCTGCTCGATGCCGTCGGCGCCGACATCAAAGTCGCCGTCGAGCCCTGCGTCCTGAATAATCCGATGCAGCGCGGCATCGAAGGTGGGATCCTGGCGAAATTCGAGCGTATCGGATGCAGTAGCGGTCATGTGCAAGCCGACCAACAGGAGGAAACTTATAATCACGGATTCGAGGGTCTGAATAGTAAAGATTGAAGGTAACAGATTAATACATTTTCGACACAAGACATCTTTAACAGAATCTGGGCCGGCTTCTATTGACCTGTGATTCTGTAACTTGTCGGGTTCAGGAGTAAACTGAACCTGACACAGAATTGCCAATCACCTTGGAAACCCCTGGCTTTCCAAAAAGCTGCTTCACCGAAAAAATGGTCGCCACCACGAAGTCTTGCTCGCGCTTAACCGGTATTGTTTTCTTTGCGGCTCTATTCCACCTCGGGTACACGGCTCAGGCACAGATAACGCTTGAGTACGAGTACTTCCAGTCGCTTTTAGCGAATGACTTTAGCATAACCTCGTACGAGGGCGACGACGACGATGCCATCGATGCACTTATGGATGCAAAGCAGGGCGGTACCTTTGACTTGAGAGGCATTGTTATCGACCGGAGTTACTCGACACATACCCAGAGCGTCGTACTGCCGGCGGGCATCCCCGGCGAGGACGAAGAGGCGTTTTCGGATGCCACGCACGCCTGGATAACTGAAGCGGATGAGGAGGAAGATGCGACGATCTACGTCTTCTATAGACTGGATCCCGACGCAGTGCAACTCCTCGGAATGTACTCCATCACGATCGACGAGGGCGAGGAAATAATCGGGATCATAACATATGACCCCGTCGAGTCGATCCAACCCATTCCCACCACCGTCTCGAGCAGCTGGCAGACGGAGACGACCGAGACGGTGCACGTAAATGGAAGTCCGGTATTTACGTCTTCGCTCGACATCGACTACGAGGTCATCGGCTATGGAACGCTGCTCACGGACTTCGGGTCGTCGGAGGTATTGCAGATTCTGCGCACTGAGCGGCGTTCCCTGACCGGAGTCGGGGAATTCGTTACTCAGGATTATGAGCTGATTAGTGGCGACTCGTTGTCAGCGCGTGTGGTTGTTGACGACGGTAACCCCGGTCAGGTTGAAATTGATGTGCGCCATGGCTTCACGGGCACCTCGATCGAAGATCTCCTCGCACATGTTGAAGGCTTTAATGTGGGCGGGAATTTCCCCAATCCGTTCAGCGGATCTACAACCATCACCTACGAGCTACCAGAAACGCGGCACGTCTCAGTCACGGTGTTCGATCTGCTCGGGCGCAAAGTCACAACACTTGTCGACGACGTCGTTTCGGCAGGCACTCACAGCGTGGTATTTGACGCAGGCAGGCGGTCACCGGGAGTCTACCTCTACCGCGTGAGCGCCGGCGAAGCTTCAGGGTCCGGTCGCATGGTACTGACGAGATGACGAGTCCAGGAGGGAGCCCTTAGACTTGTAATAGGCCGGCCCTGGGTAATTACCAGGAGAATCCGGGCTAGTTCGTGCCTCGGTTCACTTCCGTAGGCCGGGACGCCGCAGAGACCCGTTTCGCACCGTCTCTCACGCTCCTTCCCGTCACGTTCATACACAGATCCTGCCCGGCGCGGTAACCGGGCAGGTCTGCGTCATTGCAGATTAACTGAGAGTAATCGTAAACTTCTACCATGGATCCGAGAGAAGGTATAGACTTGTAGCCACTCCCAGCTACATCTTTTATTTCCCCTCGTCGTCCTGCCTCCCGGGCCCATCTGACGGCGGCTCTTCCACATAGCGCCTCAGTCGTTTCGCGAGGTCCTCTTCCTCATCACGAGCGCGGAAGTACTCGAGTCGATCCTTGATCTTTCGCTCGTATCCCATCTCGCCGGGCTCATAAAAATAGGTACCCTGCATCTCATTAGGCAGATATTGCTGCGGCGAGTAATGGTCTCGGTAAGCGTGGGGATATTTGTATCCTTCACCGTGCCCGAGCCCCTTCTTGTCGCGGCTTGAATCCTTGAGATGATTCGGCACGTCGGCTGTCTGCTCTTTCTCGACGTATCTCAATGCGTCAAAATAGGCGAAGGCGCTGTTACTCTTAGGAGCCGTGGCAAGGTATAAACATGCTTGCGCAAGCACGAACTGTCCCTCGGGCATCCCGATGTAATCGAAGGCCTGCGCCGCGGCCATCGTGATCTCCAGGGCCTTCGGATCCGCCATACCGACATCTTCGCCGGCGAATATGATCATCCTCCGCAAAATGAAACGAGGATCTTCTCCCGCGTACACCATGCGGGCCATCCAGTAAAGAGCCGCATCGGGATCGGAGCCGCGAAGACTCTTGATAAAGGCGCTGATCGTATCGAAATGAGCATCACCCTCTTTATCGTAAAGGACGGCTCGGCGCTGAATCGAGTCCTCGGCAACATCAAGGGTGATCCGAATGACATCTGCTTCGTCTGGATCCGTGGTCTCGACGGCCAACTCGAGGGCGTTCAAAACAGATCGCGCATCTCCGTTAGCGGTAGATACGAGATGATCGAGGGCGTCAGCATCGATGTCGACCTGCAGTTTCCCGTAGCCTCGCGTCGGCTCGGCGATCGCCTGCAGGGCGACCTGGCGCAGATCGTCTTCCGTCAGACTGCGTAGCTCAAATATTCTCGACCGGCTAACCAGCGCCTTGTTTACCTCGAAATAAGGATTTTCGGTGGTCGCACCGATGAAGACAACCGTGCCGTTCTCCACGTGAGGAAGAAGTGCATCCTGCTGCGACTTATTGAATCTGTGCACCTCATCAACGAACAATATCGTTC
>CBFGXY010000020.1:0-12724 GCA_965652945.1 uncultured bacterium | reverse complement strand
ATCGATTGGGCGAGGATGAATCCAGTCTGGAGTGCTACGACCGGCACGAGGAATCGCTTGATGCTTACAATCGCGCCTTAGCGCTCAACCCGGCGGATACCGAGACAATTCTGAACCGGGGTATTACGCTCGATACCCTCGGGCGGTCTGAAGAAGCTATGGAGGACTTCGTGCGTGCCATGGAGTTCGACCCGTTAAATGACGAAGCCTTCTTCAACCTGGGTATTACGCTTGAGCGGACCGAACGTCTCGAGGAAGCAATCGAGATGTTTCAGCGCTGCGCGGAGGTAAATCCGAATCATCCAGAGGTCTGGTACGAGCTTGGATTTTGCTACGACCGATTGGGCGAGGATGAATCCAGTCTGGAGTGCTACGACCGGCATCTGGAAGAAGACCCCTACTCATACGATGCGTGGTACAATCGCGGCATCGTGCTGAACCGGATGGAGTTGTTCGAGGAGGCGGCTGAATCGTACGACATGGCAACTGCCATCAAAGACGACTTTGCAAGTGCCTACTACAACCGGGGCAACGCCCTCGCGAACCTGGGCCGGTTAGAGGAAGCCATCGCCAGTTACAACCAGGTACTCGAACTTGAAGGAGGCGATGCGCCGACGTTTTACAACATCGCACTTGCATACGAAGAGCTCCAGGACTACCAGTCGGCTGCCATCTTCTTTCAGAAGGCGGTTGACCTGGATGACCGGTACACGGAGGCCTGGTACGGCCTCGGATGTGTTCTCGATGCGCTTGAGAACTATCCGGCAGCGATACGAAGTTTCCGGAGGGCAATCGCTCTGAACGCAGCGGTGGCGGAGTTCTGGTACGCACTCGCCGACAGCCAGTACAATGACGGGCGGATCGAACAGTCGGTGGTTTCCTACCAAAAGGTAGTTACGCTCGATCCTACCAACCGAGAGGCATGGCTCGATTACGCGGAGACCTTGTTCGAAGACAATCGCTTCCAGGAAGCATTACTAGCCTATGAACAGGCTCTGGAAGTCAACCCAGAGAACGCCGGGACTTATTTCCAGCAGGCCAAGGCGTTGTTTGCTCTGGGTCGATCCGAGGAGAGTATCCGCTCGTTGAAGACAGCCTTCAGATTGGATCCGCAGACCAAAGATCAGTTCGCGCACACATATCCCGATCTCTATCGGGATGCGAGAGTCCGTCTGATTCTGGGCCTGGACCGATAACCGCGGCAACATATTTCCCCACAGGGCAGCAATATCCCTGTTGTCTGTCGAATTCCAGTGAAGCATAAATGAGTAATGGCGGGCTTCGACTGTACCTGAAGAATTTCGCTAAAGGTATGGTAATGGGCGGCGCGGACGTCGTGCCGGGAATCAGTGGCGGTACAGTCGCTCTCATCGTCGGAATATATGAGGGACTGATCAGCTCTCTGAGCAACGGCTTTTCGGGAGTCGTAGCCGCGACGCGACTGGACTTCGCATCCGCAAGGTTTCGGTTCCGCGAGGTCAAATGGGGCCTTGTTCTTCCTCTTTTGGCGGGAATGGTTACGTCGGTCGTTCTGGGCGCCTCGATGATCTTGAGCTTGATCGAGGCACACCCCGAACGAACACAGGCGCTTTTTTTTGGGTTAGTTGCCGCATCCATCCTGGTGCCTGCCCAGAGAATCGAACGATGGGGGACCAGGGAGTATGTCGTCGGAATCCTGGGCGCCGTTTTAGCTTTTGTGGTGGCCGGGCTTCCTCAGGCATCGGTGGATAGTCCCTCGCTTTTCAGAGTTTTCAGCTCGGCGGCGCTGGCAATTACTGCGATGATTCTGCCGGGCGTTAGTGGGGCGTTCTTACTGAAAATCCTTGGCCTATACGAGACTTCCCTGTTTGCCATTGAAAATCGCGACCTTCTCTACATTCTGGTGGTCGTGCTCGGCGCGGGTACCGGTCTTGGGCTTTTCTCAAAGGTCCTCGATTACCTGCTCAAGCATCGACACGATGTCACGATGGCCGCGCTCGTCGGTATGATGGCCGGAGGATTGCGCGCCCTGTGGCCTTATTTCGGGCAGAATGGAGAAATGGTGCTTCCTTCCGAAGGTGATCCTCTATTGTCGGTAATCCTCATCGGACTAGCCGGGTTCGGAGGTCTTTTCTTCTTGATATGGTACAGCGGCCGCATCGAGAAATCAGTTGAATCCACGGAGCGATAGCAGCATGTTGATATCCAGAACCGTATTCATACGCGCAACACGATTCGTTTAGAGTCTCAATCATGCCTGATAGTCCGCTCAAGAACCAGATAGCTCTCGTCACGGGAGCGTCGTCGGGAATTGGTCGTGCAACCGCGCATCGAATTGCTGAACTCGGTGGCAATCTGATTTTGTCGGCGCGACGAAAGGAACGCCTGGACCAGATCGCGGCAGAGATCCATAAGGTATTCGGGGTTGAAACGCATGTATTGCCGATTGATGTTCGGCGTGCCTCGGACGTGGAGGAGTCTATCGCGGGACTTCCGGAGTCATGGAGATCCATCGACATCCTGATCAACAATGCCGGTCTTGCGCGTGGCCTGCGACCCATTTTTGAGGCCCGCCTCGATGAGATCGATGACATGGTCGATACGAACATCAAAGGGCTCGTCTATGTCACGCGCGCGGTGGTTCCGGGAATGATCGAAAGGAGCCGCGGCCACATTGTCAATATCGGATCAACCGCCGGCCACGAAGTATATCCGGGGGGCGTTGTTTATGCTGCTACCAAGCACGCGGTCGGTGCCCTATCCAGAGGGATGAAACTGGATCTTCATGGCACATCGGTGAGAGTCAGTCTGGTCGATCCCGGAATCACTGAGACGGAGTTCTCACTCATCCGGTATGAGGGCGATACCGAACGGGCTCGGTCGGTCTACGAAGGCATGACTCCGCTAACCGATGAGGATGTTGCGGAAGCCATCGTCTATTGTCTGCTGCAGCCTCCACACGTAAATGTCAGCAATGTCTTAGTGACACCGGTGGATCAGTCGTCCGTGTTCATGATTAATCGCCGCGCCTGATTATGAAGTACCTTCACATTGCTCTTATCTTTGCCGCTTTAGCTGTATCTGGATGTGCGGGTCAGAAAGAATTGATCGAGGAGCAGCGAATGGCGTTGGAGGAACTCGCCGTAGAGAACCGCAGACTGGAGTCGGTCAACGATGCGTTGCGGGATTCGCTTCAGTTCATCGACGATATCGACAGTGGTCAGTATTACCGGGACCGGAGGGAGCTCGAGCAAAGGATAAACAAGCTCGAGTTCGACCTGGCCGTAGCCCGCGACAGCAGTCAGATTCCTTACACCGAAATCGCGTCATTCCGTGCGGATGAACTATTTGCTCCTGCAAGTGCGAATATCACTGAGGCCGGCGCAAGGCGTTTGAGCGAGATCGCCGAAGATCTTCCCCGAACCGATGGCCGGACGATTCGGATCGAAGGCCATTCCGACTCTGTACCTGTCGGTCCGTCGCTGGTCGAACGATATCCCTCAAATTGGGAGTTGTCTGCAGCCCGCGCCTCCGCCGTAGCACGGTTTCTGATTGAGCATCACGGTCTGCCCGCCGGGCAGGTTGAGGTGGTAGGAATGGGGGATAGCCGGCCCATTGCATCAAACACCACGAATGAAGGACGAAGTCGCAATCGCCGCGTGACCATTTTAACCCAGTAGATACCTGCCGATAGATCGAATGCGAAAGGCCCTCAGGTGGATTGCCGCCGTACTTTTCGTCCTGATCCTCGCCTTTGTTCTTTTTTATTTATGGGCGAGTCGTCCGGTTTACGACGAGACATCATACAGCCGGATACGCACTTATGAGGCTGCGGCCCGCCCCGTGCTGCTCGACACCATCTCCGTAGCTACCTATAACATTGGTTATTTATCGGGGATGATCAATAACCGGCCGGTGCGAGAATCTGAAGCCTATTATGCCGTCAATCTTGCCGCGGCTCGTGAACTTGTCAGCAGGATGGATGCGGATGTGATTGGATTCCAAGAAATCGACTTCGGATCCAGACGCTCATATGATATGCATCAGGCGGATTCGCTGGCAGCCGGGAATTATGGTTATGCTGCGACAGCCGTGAACTGGGATGTACGCTACGTTCCCTTTCCGTATGGCCTTCCGAACGTGCATTTTGGACGCATCCTTTCAGGGCAAGCGATACTCAGCCGTTTCCCGATAAGCAGCCAGGACCGCATTGTGCTGGATAAGCCGCCTAATCCGTTCTGGTATAATGCGTTTTACCTGGATCGCCTGGCACAGATTGCCTATCTAGATACCGAACCGAAAGTAGCGATTGTCAGTGTCCACCTCGAAGCGTTTCATCGAGCGACGCGTGAGGACCAGGCCGAGGAGTTACTTGGCATCGTAGACTCGCTGGCATCCGATTACGCAGTGTTTTTGATCGGTGATTTCAATGCGTCGCCGGCTTCACTTTTCGACGAGAACGTAGTTTCAAGATCCGAGGCTGCACAGCGACGAGGAGAACGTACCATGGAAGTTCTCGCCTCGCACGAAATTCTGGAGGCAGTGTATGACTCGGAGGTGTTGCGCGCAGAAGAAGCAATGACGTTTCCTGCAGACCAGCCCCGTATCAAAATCGACCACATCCTTTACGACAGGCGATTTTTCCGCCCTATCGACGCGTCCGTCTTTGATGCCGAGGGGCCTCCCGCCGATCACCGTCCGGTTCTGGCGGTTTTTGTCCGCATCGAAGGCGAAACCGACGACTGAGATCTCGCATCTTGCGTACTCAGGTCAGGCCGATTATACCCATCATACGGCCCGACGTCATCCCATCCCGCCGGTACGAGTAGAAAAGCTCATGATCGGCGAAGGTGCAGTGCGGCGAGATCTCAATGTTGTCGGCGTGAATACCCTGCAGTTGAAGACTGTGGGCGATCGATCCACGAAGATCGACGTGTGGACGGCCCGTTAATGCCTCGTATCGAACGAACTGGGCCTCGAACCGCTCTGCAACTTCCCCCCCTACCTCGAAATGGGGCTGCGAGATGCATGGACTGATGAAGGCGCGGATACGGCTTATATCGGCGCCCTCCTGAACCATCGATACGATGGTAGCTTCACATATGCCCCCTACCGCGCCCCGCCATCCGGCATGGCACGCCCCGGCAACCTGCGCCTTCTCATCTGCCAGGAGGACGGCGGCGCAGTCGGCAGCGAGTATCGCAAGGGCGACTCCTTTTTCCGTGGTAACAAGCCCGTCATTACCGTTCAAGTCGACCGGAGCATCCACAACTGCAACCGTAGCACCATGGATCTGGCCGCCGAGCGCCATCGAACCATTTTCAAATCCGAGTGCCTTTAGTACGGCAGCCCTGTTGTGGTCCACCGCCTCAGACGCATCGCCCGTGCTTCGTCCGAGATTCAATTCATTGTAAGGGGGTGGACTAACTCCGCCCTTCCGCGTGGTAAAGGCAGCCTTCACTCCCTTCAGATCCGCAAAAGACCGTGGGCGAATAAGTCGAGGCATCGCGTGCCTATTACATAATTCCGTCTACATGAGCGGCCACATCGCGCTGCCGGGACTTCCAGTGTTCCAACACATCCGGGGGCAACAGCTTCTCCTGATTCTGATCATACAGAGAGGGCACTGTTTCTGGAAAGCCTAACGCGTGTGCGATTCGATTAGCGATCTGGATACGCTGCACCAGCGGGCTCGAGGCAGATCCGTTTGTTGCATGATGCGACCGTATTACGTCCTTGAGCGCTTCGGGAAGGCGTAATGTTTCCGCGACCGCTGCTCCGATCCTGACGTGGGTCGTATCAAACAGCCGCTCCTCTTCCTCGAGGAGGAGTTCCTCCGGCATGGTGGTGCGGTATAGCTCCGCTCCTGATCCGGGGTGATTATAGAGCAGTATAAGTTTTCCGATGTCGTGCAACAGGCCGGCGGTAAACGCCTCCGAAGGAGAGTCATCATCGGCCGAGCTATCGGTACTGGTCATTTCCTCTGCGATGTACCCCGTGGCCACGCTATGCCGAACGATATCAAGGAAAGGGCTCATTGTTCGGTCGTCAAAAGCGTCTTTCATCTCGGCCATGCCCATACTCATGACGAGCCCGACCACCGTGCCCGGAGCCAGAATGACGACGGCTCGCCGGACGCTCGATATTTCGGCGCGCTGGCCGTAGTAGGCCGAGTTGGTAATCTTGAGGATCCGCGCCACTACGCTCGGATCATACTCAACCAGATTTACGACTGTGTCTACTTCAGGACTTCCCGGCGTACGCATGAGCTCCGTTGCCCGCAGCAGTGTCTGAGGCAACGGCGGCAGTCTGAAATCAGACGACGCGGGCGAGTTCGGCGTCAGTCTTAGAGTCATCTATCAGCCTCGGTAGCCAATAATGGGGTAAAGAAAATTGATCAGAATGAGATTTACGTCGCCCGAGCACCCACCTGAAAATCACAAGCGAACCCGGCACTTCTCCGTTGTAGTAAATCGTCCTCAATTCATCGACCTAAAGTGAAAAGATGCATCAGTCCACGTCCAGGACCTTTCGGATGACATCGACCGGCATAACGGCCCCGGTCCATCTCTCGAACGCCGCGGAAGCTTGCCCAATGAGCATTCCGAGTCCGTCGACGACGGTCGCTCCCGTTTCCTCCGCTTCCCGTAACAAGCGGGTCGGGCGCGGATTGTAAATCAGGTCGTAGACAACGTGGTCCGATGTAAACGTTGACGGATCGTCGACTGGTGATCGATCGATGTCGGGATCCATACCTACGGGCGTCGTATTCACGACGAACGTAGAGTCGGAGATTGCTGATGCGATGTCCGAAAAGGGTATGACCTCGGCGTGGATGCTGTTGGGAAGATCCTCAAACAGCCAGCCGGCCTTCGCTGGTGTTCGCGCCGCGACGGTAATGCGTGATGCTTCAATCGAGGTCGACAGCGCATAGACCACTGCTCGGGCCTCACCGCCCGCACCGAGGACCAGAGCCCGCTGACCGTTGATCCGGGACCTCACCGGGTTCAGAGACTCCACAAATCCGGCGACATCCGTGTTATCTCCCACGAGCCGCACCGCCCCGTCGTTTTTACGGTCACATACGATCGTATTGACGGCTTGTGTGGCTTTTGCCTGAGGCGTGAGCTCATCCATAATGCCGACCACCGCGTTCTTGTGTGGGATCGTGACATTCGCGCCGCGGAATCCGAGGGCGCTCAGTCCGCGCACTGCTTCCTCAAGCGTTCGGGGCTCCACCTCGCACGCGATATATATATACGGCAAGCGCAACGCCTCAAAAGCCGCGTTATGGAGCTCAGGTGAAAGAGAATGTCGGACCGGATGGCCGATAATTGCGATCGGCTGCCGTTCGGCGGTGAGTTTCATGTGCAGAAGGCCTGCTGTGTTCAGTTTTCGTTGAAGTAATGGAACCGCTTCCGTTCCTTTGGGCAGGGACCATGAGGTCGAACCCCTCCATCTCTTACAAATTCATCTGATATCTGTACGGATGACATTCTTTGATGAAGTAAATCTCATGTTCGACAAGGCGGCTGCTTTGACGAACCACGATCCCGGTCTACTACGGCAGATTCGGGCGTGCAACAGCGTTTACCGCATTGAATTCCCGCTCCTGCGCGATGACGGGTCCGTGGAAGTGATACGCGGCTATCGTGCCGAGCACAGCCAGCACAAGCTACCGACAAAAGGCGGTATTCGCTACGCGATGAACGTCGATGAGGACGAGGTAATGGCCCTCGCCGCATTGATGACCTACAAGTGTGCCATCGTAGATGTGCCTTTCGGCGGTGCCAAAGGCGGCATCAAGATTAATCGTGCCGATTACTCTGACGCCGAACTCGAACGGATCACCCGGCGCTATACGGCCGAACTGACCCGTAAGAACTTCATCGGACCCGGCATCGACGTTCCGGCACCCGATTATGGTTCATCACCGCGGGAAATGGGCTACATCGTCGATACCTACCAGGCTCTTACGCAGGATCCGTTGAACGCCCTTGCCTGCGTCACGGGCAAGCCGGTAGGACTCGGCGGCATCCGCGGACGTCGTGAGGCCACGGGGCGCGGCGTCTACTTTGCCGTCAGGGAAGCCTGCGACAATGCCGAGGACATGAAGAAGCTCGGTCTCGAGCCCGGGCTCGAAGGCAAGCGCGTGATTATCCAGGGTCTGGGCAATGTCGGGTATCACGCTGCCAAGTTCATCCAGGAAGGTGGCGGGGTGATCATCGGAATAGCAGAGATGGAAGGAGCGATCTTTGACTCCGAGCTGGACGTCGATGAGGTGTTCAATCACCGCAAAGAGACGGGATCGATCCTCAATTTCAAGAATGCCCGGAACGTGGAAGACACCCGCTCCGCACTCGAGATGGACTGTGACATCCTGGTTCCTGCAGCCCTTGAGGGTCAGCTTACCGAAGAGAATGCACCTCGCATCAAGGCCAAGATCGTAGCAGAGGCCGCCAACGGTCCAACGACCGTGGAAGCGGACCGCATCCTGAACGAAGCCGGCAAGCTGGTCGTGCCGGACGCCTATGTGAACGCGGGCGGTGTAACCGTATCCTACTTCGAATGGCTCCGCAACCTTTCGCATGTGCGCTTTGGCCGCATGAGCAAGCGGTTTGAGCAGCAGAGCGCGACGAACATCCTTCGCTCGGTCGAGACGCTTACGGGGCGGACCTTTGCAGAGGAGGTCATCACGAGCGTTGCTGCAGGTGCCAACGAAGAAGATCTGGTGCGGTCGGGTCTCGAGGAGACGATGATCAACGCCTATCAGGAGATCCGGGAGTACTCGAAGCGCTACGAGACGGATCTTCGCACCGGTGCCTTCATCACCGCCATCGACAAGATCGTGGCCACCTACGGGCAGATGGGCATCTTCCCGTAAGATGCGTCTTCACGAGCGTCGGATTCTGTCCGACGTTACGTGAAACTGCCTGATCGTACGAATCGCCGTCGAGTCGCCGGAGATCTCGCTTGCTCGTTGATTGAGCATGTCGAGTTGCTCCGGCGTCAGCGGCTTGTCGATCGCGCTGACGTCGTAGGCGATACCAAACTGGCGGAAGTCGCGGTGGCTGGACTGAATGTTGTTTGCGCCGGCCTCGAATATCGTATCGTCGATTGCTTTTTTGGTCCCGCGCGCATCACTGTGAATTACGGCCAGCGCCCAGTATGGTGGTGCCGCATCCACGCCGATCACCTGCCGAGGAGCAAAGACACAATCTCTGACTACCCCCGCCCGGTTCAGCATCCGGGTGGTCGTTGCCACATGCGACGCGATCCGCGGCTGTGCTTCCTGCGTTGCGGCACCAATGTGCGGCGTGGTGATAATCTCATCCATATCGGCGTACGGATTTTCCCATGGGTCCTGACTGCTGCCTGGCTCGTCGGGAAACACATCCACCGCTGCACCTCGAACATATCCCTCTCGGACCGCCTGTTTGAGGTCTTCGGGCTCGAAGAGGAATCCTCTGGCAAGATTTATCAGGCCGCGAGGGCTGTTTTCTCCCCGCGCTTCTCCCAGAACTCGAAACTGTTCCAAGCCCAGCAGCCCTTTATTGGAATGGCCGTGGGGATGTTGCGACGAGGCATGCAGGGTCACGAAGTCGCCCTGACGAAATGCCTCCGTAATACTTGAGCAGGCGTTCCACCCCAGGGCGATTCCGACTTCCTGGGCGACCTCAGACGGATCATAGAAGTGAATGACCATGCCCAGGGCTTCCGCCAGCTTGGCAACTTGCTTTCCGATGTTGCCTAACCCGATGATGGACAGATGCTTGTCCAGGATTTCATAGCGCCGGTTATTGTTCTTCGTCCACACGCTCTGGCGACCGGCATCGTGCGCCGGCAATACCCGCCGGGCCAGAAGAATCATTTCCCCGATCACCAGTTCTGCAACGGATCGGCCATTACTGACCGGATCGTTGATCACGAGCACCCCCTCCGCGGCGCACGCATCCAGATCTACGCTATCTGTCCCGATACAGCATAGGATAACCGCGGCGAGATTTTTCGACGCTTTGACAACTTCGCGGTCCACAGGAAACCTGCTTCTCTTATAAATGAGATCATGCTGGCCCTCGCGCAGACGTTCCTTGACGAACTCGATATCGAGCGTTGCCGATTCAGGGAGACGTTCGACTTCGATTCCCTCGGCCTCGAGAAGTCGATCGAGACTGGGGTCGGGATTCTCGAGAACGAGTGCTCGTTTAAAGGTGGGATTCAGGTGACGCATTCCTACAGCAAAAGAACTCAGTTAGCAGAAGTGTGAGGAGGTTTCAGGCGATCCACGCTCTCCAGCGCACGCCCATCGACGGAAGATCGTCGTCGGGACGTCGATAATCTTAACGTTTGCGGACCATTAACCCCGACGATCCATACAAGATTAGTATGCCGTGGAATTTCACTTAACACTTTCACGGCCATTCATGTCGGTACGTCGAACTAATTTAGGTGATTCAGGCATGTTCGAACTGCAGCCTGTAACTCTTGGCGACCTGAAAGGTCAGGGATATGCATTCAAGCGAAAAACCGCCTTCGGTCAGATCCGTCGCGGCATCGTTTTTCTTGCTGACGAGACGGAGCTCGAGCAATTACAGGAAGAAGAGACGGTCACATTTGCCGGACCCTGCTACTACAAGCAGCGTGGGCCGCGTGATCGTGAGTTTGATGTGGTTGTGGAAGAGATCATTACGACACCCATGGGTGCTCGAATAGATTTCGTCGAGGTTGAGTCGGACGAATAGGTAATCGTTCCGCCCCCGTGCTGCGGGGAAGTTTAATCCACGGCGAAGGTGGAGTGAACGGTGACCGTAATTTCTTGCGTCCGGGACTGTGTGTTGTGCATTCCATAACTGGCGATCTCTGTTGAATAGGGCTCGGTGATCTGGAACACACCCGCCCGCGCGGTGATCATGTGGCTCACGTCCTTGCCCAGGATCTCGCGCGCCCTGGCCCGTGCATCTTCAGTCGCTCGTGCCAGCAGGCTGCGCTTCAACGAATCGAGATCGGAGTAGAAATACTCGATCGTCGATTGTTGCAGGGATGATCCACCTGTGTTCAGAGATCCGGGATCCAGTGCTAACCTCTCGATCTCATCCAGATCTGCTGAGATAATGGACAGCGACTGCTGTATCTGATACCCTGTGACGTTGCCGTCGGAATACGTTTCGTAGGATGTCGGCGGAGTCAGTGTGATTCCGGTATCAGCGGATACGGATTGCGCCAGCTGTCTCTGAAACGATTCGATATCCTGCCGGATCTGTGTGAAGCCCGACTGCCGATCCGCGAGGCCGGTTCGACGCGTCAGCGTTACCCGCCACTTGGCAATATCCGTCTCGAATCGTTCCGTCGCGGCACCCACCGTCTGGACGGTATCTCCCGTATCTCGCGCATTATAAAAGAATGCACCGAAGACACCGGCTGCCAGGATCATCCCAAACGCGAGGATGACGGAAGCTTTGAAAGTTGAGTCATTCATAGCTGGGCTTTGATGCAATGTGAAAAGACGCAGGCGGGGTCAGGCATACTGGGCTGCAGCCTGTTTGATATCCTCGACGTAATCGAGTTTCTCCCAGGCGAAGCTATCCCGACCGAAGTGGCCGTACGCGGCTGTGGGATGAAACTGAGGTCGTCTCAAGTCCAGGCGTTTAACAATCGCGGCCGGACGCAGGTCGACGACATCGCGAACCACTTTGGTGAGTTCCGGATCGGGGATGACGCCCGTTCCGAACGTGTTGATATCGATCGATACCGGTTCGGCAACTCCGATTGCGTATGCAATCTGGACTTCAACTTCATCCGCGAGTTCTGCAGCGACGAAGTTCTTGGCCAGGTGCCGGGCCGCATAAGCGGCTGATCGGTCGACCTTGGTCGCATCCTTCCCGCTGAAGGCGCCTCCACCATGTGCCCCCTTTCCACCGTACGTGTCCACGATGATTTTCCGTCCCGTGAGTCCGGTATCGCCGTGCGGACCGCCGATGACAAATCTGCCCGTAGGGTTTACGTGCAAGATGAGATCATCGTCCAGCAAGTCGGATGGTATGACGTTCGGGATGACATGCGTTCGAATGTCGCTTTCGATCGTCTCGAGTGAGACCTCCTCGGCATGCTGCGTCGAGATCACGACGGTGTGCACACGTATCGGAGTTCTCCGATCGTCCTCGTACTCGATCGTGACCTGGCTCTTGGCATCGGGTCGCAGATACGGCATCAGTGACGTCTCTTTGCGGATGCGAGCCAGCTCTCGAACGAGTTGATGTGCGAAAGTGATCGGCATGGGCATCAGTTCGGGGGTTTCTCTTGTGGCGTACCCGAACATCATACCCTGGTCGCCCGCGCCCTGCTCCTTATGCAGTCCTCTGCCCTCTTCAACACCTTGCCAGATGTCTTCGCTCTGCTTGTGGATCGAACAAAGGATTCCACAGGATTCCGCGTCGAAACGCAGACGAGGATCCGTGTATCCGATTTCCTTGATCGCTTTTCGCGCCACCTCCTGGAAATCCACACTTCCTTCAGAGGTCACCTCTCCGGACAGAACGACGAGTCCGGTCGTGACGAGCGTCTCTACGGCCACGCGGCTATAGGGATCTTGCTCGAGAAAGGCGTCCAGAATTGCATCTGAGATCTGATCTGCAACTTTATCGGGATGCCCCTCCGAAACAGATTCAGATGTAAAAAGATAGGCCATCGCTTACGGGACATGTGGGCTGATGAAGGACTGCGGCGCGATTAACGCAAGGTGGTTGAT